>JBCCUW010000005.1:0-27195 GCA_039196385.1 Pseudomonadota bacterium | reverse complement strand
GCTGCACAGTTTCGCCACGGATTGTTTAATCAGTTCCTGTTCGTCTGTCAGTTCAAAATCCATGGTGGCCGGTTACCTCTCTTGTTGTTTAAGCGTGCTTTTTTTCGCACACATGTTTTTGTCCCAAACGTGCTTGCCTGTGGGCAGCGGGGTGTTTGGTTTTTCTCTTCAAGCGTTGTACTTTGTCCTGCTACAAGAACATATTGGCGTAGGGAGGACAACATGCCGGGAAAATATTTTGAGGAACTGAACGTGGGTGATCAGTTTGATCATCAACCTTCCAGAACCGTGACGGAAACCGACAATCTACTCTTCAGCACCCTCACGTTGAATCCCCAGCCACTCCATCTGGATGCAGAGTTTGCCAAGGACTCCATCCACGGTCAGATTCTGGTGAACAGCATCTTTACCCTGGGCCTGGTTGTGGGCCTGTCGGTGGGTGATACGACGCTGGGCACCACTTTGGGCAATCTGGGATTCGACAAGACCACCTTTCCTGCACCGGTATTCATCGGTGACACGCTGACCGCGCACAGCAAGGTGATCGACAAACGGGAAAGTCAGTCCAAACCTGACCGTGGGATTGTCACTTTTGAACACACCGCCACGAACCAGCGCGGCGAAGTAGTCTGCAGCTGCATTCGCGGCGCCATGATGATGAGGCAGCCGTCGTGAGCCAACGTGCCCCGGGCGTCGATCGCCTCCGCCGTTCCTGCCACTTTGTCCCCGGCGCCAATGAAAAGATGCTGCACAAATCCATTGCCAGCGGAGCGGACTGTTTGATCCTGGATCTGGAAGATGCCGTGACCCCAGACCGCAAGGATGCCGCCCGCCAGGTTGTGGCGGATTGGCTGGGTACTGTGGACTTTGCCGGTAAAGAACGCACCGTACGAATGAATCCGCTGGACTCACCCTGGGGGGAAGCAGACCTGGAAGAGACGATGCGCCATCCACCGGATGCTTACGTTGTGCCCAAGGTCTCGACTATTGATGAATTGCATATCATCAGTGCCCGGTTGAGCCAGTGGGAACGGGAATACGGCCACCCTGACAACTCCGTTGGCCTGATACTGGTCTCCACGGAAACGCCGCTGGGGGCGCTGAACGTCCACACGTTCGCTCAGTGCCAACGCGTTGTGGCTATGTCATGGGGGGCTGAAGATCTCTCCGCCGCACTGGGCGCACCACGCAACCGTTTTCCGGACGGCGCCTATCTGGAGTTATACAAACACTGTCGTAATATGACCCTCCTAAGTGCGGCGGCAGGTGGTGTGCAACCGGTGGATACCGTGTATGTGGACTTTAACGATCCTGAGGGATTGCGCGCAGACTGTCAGGAAGCAGCGTGGCTCGGTTATACAGGCAAAATCACTATTCACCCCAACCAGATTGATGTGGTGAACGAAGTATTTTCTCCCAGTGCTGCTGAAATTGATGAAGCCACGCGCTTGGTGGAAGCTTTTGCTGAGGCCGAAAAGGAGGGCCTGATGGCCATTAGTTTTGAAGGGAAAATGGTGGACGTGCCGCATCTTACCCGGGCGCGCAAAACCTTGGCCCGTGCCGCCCAGATTGCTGAGGCCACCTGACCGCTATGCGCCAATACATCACCCAAACGGAATTACACTATGTCGACCACTGAATCCCACGCCACTTCTAACTCCACCGCTACCGCGCCCTTGCAGTTGCAGTTGCAGACCGAACGTATGCAGGCGCATATCGATGATGGCGTAGGCTGGATGATCTTTAACAACCCAGCTCGGCACAACGCACTGTCACTGGAGATGTGGCAGGGTATCGGCGACATTCTGGCGCATTTCGACAGTCATCCGGAGGTGCGCGTTATCGTCATGCGGGGCGCAGGCGGTAAAGCATTCGTTTCCGGCGCGGATATCTCGGAGTTTGACGCACAGCGCGCCAATTCAGAGCAGAAAGAAGCCTACGGCAAGATCGCTGGGCGAGCTAACCAGTGGTTGGCCAAATGTACCAAGCCGCTGATCGCGCTGATTGAGGGCTACTGTATTGGCGGCGGTCTGGCCACGGCGCTCGCCGCAGATGTTCGCATGGCCACCCCGGACTCTACCTTCGGCATTCCCGCAGCCCGCCTGGGGCTGGGTTATGAGTACGAGGGACTGGCTAAACTGGCGCGAATTGTTGGTCCCAGCAACGCCCGGGATATCATGTTCAGCGCACGCTTCATGCCCGCTGCAGAAGCTCTGCAGATGGGGCTGATTAACTTTGTTGAAAGCCGGGAGGATATCGATACGGCGTGTCTGGCGTACGCACGGCGCATCGCTGGTAACGCACCGCTGACCGTGCAGGCGGCCAAAGCGGCAGTGAATACCTGGGAACGTGGCGGCTTACAGGAAGAGATAGCGGAGGTACGGCGCCAGGTTGACGCCTGTTTCGACAGCGAAGATTACAAAGAAGGACGCGCCGCGTTTGCCGCCAAGCGACCGCCGCAGTTCCGTGGCAGCTAGCCCCGACAAACCAGGTCAGTCGGCAACCTCAGCGCGCGCGTGACTCCATGGGCACATCCGCTAGCAGTTCGATGCCACCGGTTTCAACCAGATAGTCCGTATAGGCTGGTGAATTCAGACTGGCAGGACTGCCCTGACCCTCAATGGAATGCGAGCGTATCACTTGGCACACACGCTCCTGGGGCGTCTGACGTAGTTTATTGATCAGCAGACCAGCTTCCATTTCGGCGTCAAACTGACAGCTGAACGGACCCACATCCATGCCCTCACGGGTATGAAAATACCACTGTCCATTCATGCGGAAGATTCGATCACCGCGATACCACACGCGGTATTTCTCACCTTCGCGTACTTGATTAAAGTCATCCAGATTCTGTGGCAGAACGTCAGTCACTTGCTTACTCTCAATTCCCTGTACAACACCAAGTATCCGCCAGTCTAAGGAAGATGGCTGTCAGCAAAGTGTGCGCAGATGTAAGAATGGCCTAAGAAATGTTAGCGGCGAGCCCATATTTGTGACGTCGCATCAGCTGAACAAGAGCCTTCAGCTGAACGAGAGCCTTCAGCTGGAAGAGAGCCTTCAGCTGGAAGATAGCTCCTCCAGGATCCTGCGCGCTTCCCGGGCTTCGTTGAAGTCGCCAATGGTCAGGGCCTTCTCCAACGCTTCAATCGCGTTTTCCCTGTCACCCAGCTTGTGGTACGCGACACCCAGATGATACTGCACCGAGGCGTTGTCAGGACGCTGCCGGGCACTATCGCGAAGCAGACCAAGTCCTTCACGGACTTCACCGTCATTCACCAGAATCCATCCCAGCGTATCCTGAATGTCCGGGTTGTTTGGTGCGGCTTGATTCGCACGGCGGGCAAACTCCAGTGCGCGCGGATCACTTTCAGTCATGTAGATCCAGGCCAGATTATTTAACACCACCGGGTCCTGGGTGGGCAGGAGTGATTCATATTGGCGTCTTGCAGCCTCCGATTCCCCGAGTTGGACCTGAGCAGTTGCCAACAATTTTTGCATGCCTTTGTCATCAGGATTTTCGCTCAACCACTGCTCCAGCAAATCCTTTGCATCTTCGAAACGGTTTTCACGCAAGTCGAGCATCGCCAGCTTAGACGTACCGGCGCGCGAACCAGCACTGACCAGCGAAGCATATTGCTGGCGTGCCGCATCAATCTGCTGGGCCGCCACCAATGCATCCCCCTGAAGCAGGCTGATTTCTTCACTTTGTAATCCTGCATTTGTCAGCTGCCGCAATAATTTCTGAGCCGCCGCCGGGTTGTCCTCCAAAAGCTCCAGCCTGACCAGGCTAAGCACCGCCGCCGGCAGTAATTCGTCTGAATTGTCCACTGCCAGCTGAAGATTGCGCCGCGCCGCTGTCATGTCATCCAGGCGCATCTGCAGCGTGCCAAGCGCTTGCAGAACCTGTGAGTTTCCCGCGTATTGAGCCGAGATTTCCTGTAAATCGCTAACCGCCCGCATGGCGCCAGTCCGATCTCCCTGGCGCAGATCAATTTCAGCTTTCAGCATAAGGACATCGGGCAGTTCTCCCACGAGTTCACGCGCGGTGAGAACCGCATCTTCCGCCGCTGTAAAGTTTCCGGTCGCCATCAACAACCGCGCCGAGCCCATGTGCGCTTCTGATGATTCTGGAAATTTCTTAACTATTGCTGCAATACTATCCAGGGCTTCATCAAAGTCACCCTGTCGGACCGCCAGATCAACCAACGCCAGAGACGCGGGAAGATGGTCACCAGCGCTGAAGTCCAGGTAGAGCTGCCGCGCCCGCGCAACGTCACCGTTAAGTTCAGCAATTGCTGAGAGATTTTGAACGGCAGGGACGTAAGCGCCATCCAAGGCCAACGCCTGTTCAAAAGAGGCCGCGGCCATATCCAAGTTGTTTTGGGCCAGGTGCAGCGAACCTTGCAGATTCGGCACAATCGGGTTCTCTGGATGAGCGGTGGCCAGGCTGTCCAGAGCAGCTTGTGCACCTTCAAAGTCACCCTCCCTGGTTTTAACCATCACCAGCAGGTATTCACTCGGCAATTGATCTCCAGACAACTCAATGGCGCTGTTTAATTCGCGAATGGCGCTGTCACCATCACCGCCGGAGTACAAACCAAGCGCCAACTGATTACGAAATGCAGCCATATCGGGGGCCAGCGCCACTGCCGACTGAAAAGCATCTGTTGCCGTCTCGGTTTCCCCAAGGCGCAACAGTGCGGAGCCCAACATAGCCCATACCTGCGGGTCCGAATACTGCGCAGCCACCGGCTGCAGCAGTTCAACGACCTTTTGCGGTCGATTCTGATCGTTGGCAATTGCGGCAAGTAATTTGCGCACCGGCACGTTGCCTGAATCGCGCTCCAGGTATCGACGCAGAGCTCGCTCTGCTGTGGGCAGCTTGCCCTGTCGGTAATACACAACACCGGTCAGATACAGCGCCTGTAAATTGTTTTCGGCATATTGATTAACAACATTCAGGGCGTCTTCCGCCGCGTTCAAGTCCCCTTGCCGAAAGCTGATCACCGCCTGGAGGTAGGCAGCCTGGGGACCTCCTCTGGAAACAAGCTTGTCAATCAGTGCGCGTGCTTTGTCAAGTTCGTTCGCTACCAGCAGGGCGCGCACCTCTCCGATGCGACCTCCGATCTCCGATTGTGGATACTCTTGGGCTTGTTTGAAGGACGCGAGCGCCGCTTCGCTGTCACCCGCGACGAGTTCCATTTCTCCCCGAAACAGCCAAGCGCTGGTGTGGTCCGGGTCCACTTCGATGGCCTGTCGCGCGTAATTGAGGGCCCGTGGCGTGTCATTTTCCAGGAATGCCACCTTGGACATCCCCAACAGCCCGTCTGCAAGCTGCAGATTGTTCTGATACAGCGCTTTGGCCTGCTCCACGTCTTCGGCCAATAAGTAGGCCTCAGCAAGAATAATCTGCTTTTCAGGTGTGAGGCCCGACTGCTCTTCAAGCTCACCAATCACTTCGGAATACTCGCCCAGACCAATCTTTACGTTCAGCAGGTCCAGCGATAACTCGTCATCCCCAGCGCCCAGGTCCAGAGCTTTGTTGAGGTTCTGCAGCGCATTGGGTAAATCACCCTCGGCGAAACGCATCTGCCCAAGCAGTGCGTGCGCTTGGCCTAACTGCGGGTCTTTCCGCAGTGCGTTCTTGAGTTCTATCTCCGCGGCGCTTTCATCCCCTTCTTCAAGGTATTCAACCGCCTCCGCCAGATGCTCCTCTGCGGTCTGCGCGCCACAACCTGCCAGCAGCAGTAATGCCAGCAGGAGGGCGGGAAAACCAGGGCCAGGGCGCGCGTGCAACATCATTGATCCTTCAAACACAGGAAACACCAGCCTCAAGCTTACCAGCTCACGCCCACCAATAATGTGAGGCTGTTGTAGTGTTTTGGGCTCAGTCAGCCTGCAATTGAATTTCTGCGGAGTACACGCTCTCTATGTCATTCAGATCCACCGAAGTCATCGCGAAGAAGTAGGTTCCCACCGGGAGACTTAGCGTATGACTTGTCAAACTACCATCCACTTCGACCACTTCGTCGTACTGACCGGACTGTGTGCCATAGTGAAACCGATACGCGCTGAGGGCCTGAATAGCGGTGCCATCATCGTATTCTGTAGGCGCTAACCAACTCAGCGCAATCTCTCCGATTGCCGTGACACTGACTGTGCTCTGAGCGCTCCCCAGCGAATTTGTACAGGTTAATGAGAAGGTCTGGCTCTCAGTGATATTTGCCACTGCCTGTGCGCCCGCTGTGTTCTTCGTTCCGCTCCAACCTCCCGACGCCTGGCAAGAGTCCGCGTCGGTACTTGTCCACGACAAACTAACACTGCCGCCCGCATTCACCTGTTGTTGATTAATCGACAACGATGCTTGCGGCAACGCAGTCGGTTGCGGCTCAGGATTTGGCTGCGGGTCCGGTACCGGATCTGGGTCCGGTACCGGATCTGGGTCCGGTTGCGGATTCGGCTGCGGATCAGGATCCGGCTGCGGGTTCGGCTCCGGATTAGGCTCAGGATTAGGTAAGGGCTGGTCATCGACGGTAACATCCACATAAGCGCTGGTCGCCCCGCCCAGCCCAAAACAAGTCATCTCATAACGGGTAGATGTTGTCAGGGGCGGTGTTCGCCAGAATCCTTCGCTGCCAAGTTCTTCAGACCAATCGCTGACGCAACGATCAGCGTTACTCGCTGCCCAGCTGAGTAAGGCCGTCGCGCCATTCGCGATGCTGTCTGGATCGGCACCAAAGGCGACAATCGGAGAATTCTGTTCCTCCTGCTCCCGGGTGCGGTCGTTTATCGCAACAATCTCGGTCGCATCAGCCAACCCAATACGTGTTGGCAGACCCTGGAGCGTAATTTGCGCGTTAGCATCCAATGCGCTGTCAATTACCGCCGCCGCGTCCGCTCGACTGGCGCCGTCCAACGCTGCAATCAGGGCAGCTAATTCAGCATCCGGGACCACACCACTGAGTATGGTTAACGCCTGCATGGCTTTATCCAAAGCTGCTGCCGTAACAGGCACGCTGTTAACATTCGGGGCGGTAATTTCAGGCATGATCAACGAAACTGCGTCGTTCATCGCGGCAGTCGCATCCACTCCGTCAACCTCCAGGCGTCCGGCAATCACTTCCAGCCGGATCCCGGCTTCAACCGCCTTGGCCACAGCGAGAACCCGGTTGGCCTCGGCTGCATCAACACCACGAGGGGCAAAAACCAACTGTCCATCCATCGCGCCATCTCCGAGGTCACAGGCCAGCGTCTGGACAATGTCGGCCATACTTACGTCGCTTGTTTGCAATCCATTGGCGCTTCGACGCACCCACTCACCCAGCGACTCGTTACCGATCACCGAAGTTTCTGCGTTGGCAGCCGTGACCGCGTCTGTCATCGGATTGGCCCAGACCGTTGTATCCAGCCCAATATTCAAGTCACGGTCGACTGCCTGCCACAGCTGATCGAGCTTCACCTCGCTGGTGTCACCCGAGCACTCTGCGGCTTCGGTGACCAGCGTCGTCAGCGGCGAAATATTTATCGTCTGCTCACCTACATCGGTGATCAGTGCGGTCATCTCAAAATCTGCCGGACGCTGCGTCACCACATCGGTGCCGCCAACCACGTGAACCGTCACCGGCAGAGCCGTTGAACCGGGAATCTCAATGCTGTAGGTCGCCTGGTCCGTGCTCGTACCCTGACCGACCACATCACCATTAGCATCCCTAAGCGTGATCTCACCGCCAACAATCGGGCCGTCACCGACACTGCCACTGACAGTATAATTGTCGAGTAGATCGGTCGACGATGAGTTGTTGCTGTCACTTGAACATGCCGCTAAAGCGAATCCTGCTATGGCGATAACGAAGAAACGAGACAAGCTCGCGCATCTCTCTCTGCCCATTTGCCATACTCCTTGTGGAACTACGTTGGCAAGTTGTTAAATCCCCGCAAACCACACCCCTCAAGAGCGTGATTTACTGCCGGGCAGTCTATGCAGGATGGTTCGTGAACCCTGTGACCCGGCGCACGACTTTGTGAGGAGAATGCGAAAATGAGGATCCGGTCACAGCTTTATGGGACAAAGTTCACGCCGAATGGGTACCGGCAGGAAGCCCCGTTGCCACGTTCAGCCCGGCGCGGATTGATGGTGCTGCAGTGTGGTTCTGCTAACATGCAGGTTCGCCAACAGGATGTGAAACATGAGCCAACCCGTCACCGCCGCCGTACTCATTATCGGCAACGAGATTCTGTCCGGACGTACCCAGGACGTGAATCTCAACCACCTCGCCAAAACCTTGGGCGGCTGGGGCATACAGGTGCGCGAAGCACGGGTGATTCCGGACCTTGAAGACACCATCATCGATAACGTCAACGACTGCCGACAACGCTTTGACTATGTATTTACTACCGGTGGTATTGGTCCCACCCACGACGACATCACCGCAGTGTGCATTGCCAAGGCTTTTGACGCGCCGCTGATCCAGCATCCGGAAATCGCCGCCCGCATTCAGACGCGTCCGGCGCCGGATGATGTGATGGCCAGCCGTTTGCTCATGGCACGGGTGCCTGAAGGTGCTGTGCTGATAGACAACCCCACTGGCGGACCGCAGGGTTTTGCCATGCACAACGTTTATGTTATGGCGGGCATACCAGCGGTGATGCAGGGCATGTTGTCGACCCTCGAGGGCCAGCTGCAGAGCGGCCCTGTTGTGCGTTCCCGTTCAATTCGCGCCTATCTCGGCGAAAGTACCATCGCGGGACAACTCGGGGACATCCAGGATCGACATCAAAGTCTGGATATCGGCAGCTATCCGTTCTTTCGTGATGACCGCTATGGCACGATGCTGGTCATTCGCGGCACCGATATGCAACAGATTGAGCAGGCCGCCACAGCAGTGATGCAGGCGGTGGAGGCTGCGGGTGAGCAGCCGGAAGATCTGGGTGAGATTGACTAACAAGGAAAACATACACGGTATGCCACACACTTTGTCACGTACCCAGGCGCAAAAGGCTCTGACGCAACGCCTGCTCGGCCTGGCCGCAGCGCTAACACTGGCGCTGCTGGGCAGCCTGCCGGGTCAGACTGAAGCGACCGCGGCCACAGCCGCTGACTCATACGCGAAATTGGGCAGTTACAAGGCCCAGGCCGCATACGGCAACAACCCTGGGGCAACTTATACCAGCGCAGACCAACCCAACCGCCTGGCGGCTGCGGTGAACGCACAACAAGCGTGCCTGCAGGCACATCCTCAGCAAAGCCCCGAGGCAGGCTTCTGTGAGCTGACCTACGCTGGCGAGGCAGACCTCACAACGACCGCAGAGATTCTGCAACAGCTTCCTGACGAGCCGCATCCGCTGTTTTTGTGGCAGTACAAAGCACCCGGCGCCACCGTCTATCTGGCGGGCTCTATCCATATTCTCAAACCGGGTTTATATCCGCTCCCAAGACAATTCCAGGCAGCTTTTGATAGTGCCGACACGCTGGTTCTGGAAGTCAATCTGGAAGCGCTGGACGCCGCTGAATTGCAAACGAAGACAATCCAGTACGGTGTGCTGCAGCACAACACAACATTACAACAGGTATTACCCGCCGAAACTTATACCGCCCTGGATAACGTCAGTCAGGAGTATGGCTTGCCCCTGGCGCAACTGGGCAACCTCAAACCGGCACTGATTAGCCAGCAACTGACTGTCTCCGCGCTGGTGGCGGTTGGCTATGACCCGCGCTCAGGCGTTGACGTATTCTTCAGTCGCCAGGCCAGTGAGACCAACAAGAAGATTCAGCAACTGGAAACAATCGATCAGCAGCTGGACCTGTTGCTGAATCAACCTATCGACGTGCAGGTGCAGCTGATGCAGGACGCGCTCGCACAAATGACGGATTTTGAATCGATGACAGCGGGCTTGATCAGCGCCTGGCTCAGCGGCAATGACCAGCAGTTTATGCAACTTTTTAACGCCCAATCGGGTAGTTCTCCTGCAGCCGAAACTTTCATGCGACAGCTAATCGACGAGCGCAACATCGCCATGGCGGAAAAAATCAACAATATGTTAAACACAGGTGGCACGTACTTTGTGCTGGTTGGCGCAGGTCACTACATCGGCGACAACAGTATCATCAAGCTGCTGCAGGCTCGCGGTGTGGAAGGCAAGCGGGTCTTTTCAAATCAGGACATCAAGAACCTGTGACCGAACCCTACGCCGCACCCACACCGACACCGCGGTCGGAGCACACGCAGCGCGCCGCTGTCCCGCTGGCTGAGTTCATTCCGCCTGCCGGCCTTGCCAATCCACATTTGCAAACGGTGATGTCGAGCGTCGCCCGCAAAATGCTGCTGCCACGCCGGGAAGCCGCATTCCTCGAAGCCGCTGAAGAACATATTGTTGAAGTGGACGGGGTAAGACTGATGGTGCACGCTAATCTGCACGAACATCAGCCTCTGATCATGATGATCCCCGGTTGGCTGGGGAACAGCCGCTCGTCTTACGTACTGTCGTGCGCCAAGGCACTTTACGAAGCAGGATATTCGGTCGCCCGCATCAATCTTCGGGATCACGGCGATACCGCGCACTTGAACCAGGGCCTGTTCAATTCAGCGCTGATTGACGAGGTGGTGACTCTGAGCCAACAGCTGCCGGAACAATTCAACAGTCGAGGCGCCGGTCTGATCGGTTATTCGCTGGGCGGCAACTTTGCCTTGCGGGTTGCTCGGGCGATTCCCAACTTACCGGTGCTGGCGATTTGTCCAGCCATCGCGCCGGCCAACACCATGACCACAATTGATCGTAACGTAGTCTATCAACGCTACTTTGTGCAGAAATGGCGTGCCAGCTGGACCGCTAAGCAGAATGCTTTTCCCGAGATATACAATGTCAGCGACGCCTTCAAGCTCACCACGGTGGCCAGCCTGACTGACTACTTCATCACCTACCATTCAGGATTCCCCACTGCGTCAGAGTACTTCGCGGCGTATGATCTGAGCGGCTCGGCCCTGGAGGGGGTGAGCGCACAAATCCTGGCAGCAAGGGGCGACCCCATTATTCCCTACCAGCAGTACCAGAACCTGCCTGGATCCATCAATATCGAGCTGACAGACAAAGGCGGCCACGGTGCGTATCTGGAATCCTGGAACCTGGCGAGCTGGGCTGACCGCTATGCCGTGGAACACTTTGCTCAATTCTTCAGCTAGCGGGATACCCGTTCAACTAAGAGATAACCCATGTCAGACAACCTTTCACCGTACACGCTTATCGGCGCCGAGGAGTCACCTTACTCGGTGAAGGTACGCAGTTATCTCACGTACAAAAAGTTGCCCATGCTGTGGCGGAACCGCAGCGAAGCTCAGGCGCAGTTTGCTGAACACGCGCGCCTACCGCTGATTCCCCTGCTGATCAGCCCGGCCGGAGAGGCAGCCCAGGACTCGACACCAATCATCGAAGCACTTGAAAACAAGCACCCACATCCAACCATCTATCCCCCAGATCCCGTAGCTGGATTTGTTAACGTGTTGCTGGAAGAGTTTGCTGATGAGTGGGGTAACAAATGGATGTTCCACTACCGTTGGGCCCGCGAAGTTGATCAATTGGCTTGTTCGCGACGGCTGGCCAGCGCGGTATCACCCGAGGCAACTGATACCGAATTAGATCAGATGGCCGCACAGATCCGCACACGCATGGTGGACAGGGTGTGGTTTGTTGGTTCATCAGCACAAACGGCGCCACAGATTGAAGCATCGTTTAAAGACTTTCTGGAGCTTTGTGACCGCCACTTGAGTCAACGCCCCTACCTGTTCGGCGCCAGACCCGCATTTGCTGATTTTGCGCTGTGGGGGCAACTGTATAATTGTCACCGGGACCCGACCCCCCGCGGCATTATGGAAATTCGCGCACCTCATGTCATGTCCTGGCTGACACGCATGGCTGAGCCGATGGCTGAGGGTGAATTCGAAGATTGGCTGACTCTCGCCGACACCCTGCAACCGATCCTGACAGATCAGGTGGGTGGCTTGTTTCTACCCTGGTCTGAAGCCAACGCCAACGCGCTGGCCCGGGGTGAGGATGAGTTTACCGTCACCCTGAGCAGTGGTGAGTGGACCCAGAAGCCACAAAAGTACCACGCCAATTCACTGGCAGCCTTGCGCGCCAAATACGATCAGGTAGATACGCCAGCAACTAAACGGCTGATGGACGCATGCGGTTGTCTACAGGCGTTGGATCCTGCCGCAGGGGAATAAACGGCTACGGAACAAGGGTCAGGAAGTACTGCGTTCCGGTGACGATCCCGACGATGCTGACTCGGGGCTAAAGACCCAACGGGTCAAAAGAGGCGCAATCAGCAACAGCACCAAACCCAATACCAGACCCACCATGCCAACGGTATAGAACGTATCCTGGTAAACGAGCAACGAATCCCGGGCGCTGGCTTCACCACCCCCATCGACGCTGGCCACAGCAGCAATCAATCCCGCCACATAGTGCGCGACGGATGAAGCCAGGAACCACACCCCCATCATTAAACCCACAACCTGGCTCACCGCCAGTCTGGTGACCATCGACAGGCCTACCGGAGACAGGCAGAGTTCGCCCGTGGTATGCACAAGGTACGCCAGTGCCAGCCAGATCATTGCCACCTGGCCGGTTTCATCCGCCAGGCTGATGCCGTACACCAGAATCAGAAAGCCCAGTCCGGCCTGGGTGACTCCAAGGCCAAATTTGGCGGCCGTGCTGGGCTCGCGGCCCGCCCGGCCCAGACCCTGCCACAACATGGAAAACAGCGGTGCCAGCAGAATGATAAAACCCGGATTGAAGAACTGCAGCTGCGCGGTCGCAACCTGAAAACCGAGTATCTCTCGATCCACGTTCCGGTCCGCAAATAGATTCATGGAACTGCCGGCCTGTTCAAACAGTGCCCAGAAGATCACCGAGTATGCCGTGAGAAACAGCAACAGGCCCATGCTGCGGCGCTGACCCGCATCACAGGCAACAAACATATAGATCAGGATACCGGCTACCGCCGCCAGTGATGCCCAGGACAACAACGCCCCCACCACCGCCTGATTCTGCATTAACCACCAGGCCACACCGACCATAACCAGCGCACCAAAGACAATGCGTGTTTGCAGAGACAAACCAAAACGGCGTGCTGCTAGACGCGCTTCATCCGGCGGTTCGCCATGCCCTTCCAGCAGTCCACGGCCCCGCACAAAGGTGACTAATCCCACCAGCATGCCGACACCGGCGAGACCAAAACCATAAGCCCAACCGTACACCTCACCAATATAACCACAGGTCAGGCTGGCAACGACCGCGCCAACGTTTATGCCCATGTAAAACAAGGTAAAGCCCGCATCTCGACGCGGGTCATCAGCCGCGTAAAGACTGCCTACGATGCTGGAGATGTTTGGCTTTAACAGTCCCACCCCAACGATGATGAGACCCAGGGAAAGATAAAATACCTGCAACGCCAGCGTATCCTGCTGAACTACACCCTGCACCACCGCGGCCGGCTCGCCCTCAAAGGCCATACCAAGATGACCCAGGCACAACAGCACTGCACCGATCGTGACGGCCTTGCGAAAGCCCAGGTAACGGTCCGCCAGCAGACCGCCAATGACCGGCATCAGGTAGACCAGCGCCGCATAACTGGCGTAAATACCGGCCGCAACCCCATCGCTGAACAACCAGTGTTTGGTAAGGTACAGGATGAGCAACCCGCGCATCCCGTAAAAACTGAAACGCTCCCACATCTCGGCAAAAAACAGTACTGCTAACCCGCGGGGATGGCCAAAAAACGTGGCTTGACTCATATATGAATGCTACCTGCTCAAATCAGTCAAAGTTAGGGCTGCTGGGGAAAATTACCGGCTTTCAATAACATCGACGGAACCGGTTTACCCAACTGCGGCTCCAGCCAGCCTGCCGCTTCAAGCAATACAGGCATGTCCACCCCATGTTCAACCTGGCTCCGGTTAAGCATATAGACAAGATCTTCCGTTGCGATATTGCCTGTGGCATTCGGCGCAAACGGACAGCCACCGATGCCACCGATGCTGGCGTCGAGCGTCTGCACACCAGCCTGCAGCGCGGCATAAGCGTTAGCAATGCCGGTATTGCGGGTGTCGTGAAAGTGCGCGCGCAACGGCATATCCTCACCCAGCACTTCTCGCAGGCGCGAAAAAGCCGCAAACACCTGCGCCGGAACCGCCACGCCAATGGTGTCGGCCAGAGCAATTTCGACCGGTCCTGCATCAGCCAGGGTGCGCGCCATGTCCACGACCCGCTGTAAGGGCACATCACCTTCGAACGGGCAACCGAATGCAACGGCAATGGTGACCTGCACCGGAAAATTCTGCACCCGGCCCTGCTGCAGTACCTGCGTGGCCATGGCCAGCCCGGCCGCCACGTCCAAACCCTGGTTGCGTGCGCCAAAGGTGTCTGAGGCAGGCACCACCAGCCCAGCTTCATCCAGACGCTCTGTGGCGCGCAGGCGCTCGTAACCACGCTGATTGAGGATCAGTCCGGTATAGCGCACATCACCGCGTTGCGGTAAGCCGCGGCAGACGGATTCCGCATCCGCCATCTGCGGCACAACCTTGGGGTGGACAAAACTTGTCACCTCAATCCGCTGGCACCCCGCCGCCAGCGCATAATCCACCAACTGTAATTTCTGCTCGGTGTTCAGCATGCGGCTTTCATTCTGCAAGCCGTCGCGGGGGGATACCTCCATCACAGTGACTTGCGCCGGTAGATTCATGGTTTAAACCCGTCGCGCAGTGAAACAGTTTTGTTGAACACGTCCGCGTCCTCACTGTCCCGGCAGAAATAGCCGATGCGTTCGAACTGAAAATGAGTCGACGGATGCTGCATGATGGCGGGTTCCACGTACCCATGATGCACTGTCAGGCTGTCAGCGTTGATATCCTCGAGGAAAGTAGCTGAGGTTGGCGCAGGCACATTGAACAAACGTCCGTAGTCCCGAATTTCCACCGCCTGGGCGTGTTCCGCAGACACCCAATGCACCACCCCGTTGGGCTTCAAACCACTGGTGTCTGAACCGCTGCGCGAGTCCGGAAAGTAAGTGCACTGCAGCTCCTGCACCCGACCATCCGCAGCCGTGATCACCTCGTCACAGCGGATGATAAAGGCGCCCCGCAAACGCACCATTTCACCGGGCGCCAGGCGCTTCCACTTTTTCGGCGGGCTAAAACTGAAATCGCTGCGCTCAAGCCAAAGCTCGCCACTGAAGGGCTGCTGTCGCTCCCCCAACTCCGGATTCTGCATATGCCAGGGATTAGTCAGCATCAGCGTGCCGTCCTGCCAATTGCTTATCGTGACCTTGATGGGATCAAGAATTCCCATGCCACGCGGCGCTGTGTTTTCCAGGTCTTTGCGCACACAGAAGTCCAGCAGGTTCATCTCGATACGATTGTCCTGCTTGGTCACTCCAATCCGGGCACAGAAGTCGCGGATGGCTGCCGGGGTCACTCCGCGGCGGCGCAAACCGGCCAGAGTGGGCATGCGCGGATCGTCCCAGTCCTGCACAATCTGTTCATCCACCAGCCGGTGCAGCAGACGCTTGCTCATGACGGTGTATTCCAGGCCAAGTCGCGAAAACTCGATTTGTGGTGGATGGTAGTTGACGTTGACGTTTTCCAGCACCCACTCGTAAAGCGGCCGGTGATCCTGGAACTCCAGGGTACACAACGAGTGGGAGATTCCCTCCATGGCGTCACAAATACAGTGGGTATAGTCATAGAGCGGGTAAATACACCAGGCATCACCGGTCCGCTGGTGCGTCACATGGCGGATCCGGTACAACACCGGATCGCGCATGTTGATGTTAGGCGAGGCCATATCAATTCTGGCGCGCAAAACGTGCTCGCCATCCGCAAACTCACCGGCGCGCATGCGGCTGAACAGGTCGAGATTTTCTTCTACGGAACGGTCACGGTATGGACTGTTGGTGCCCGGCTCCGTCAGGGTCCCACGGGTTGCTCGAATTTCTTCGCCACTGAGACTGCACACATAGGCACGTTGATTGCTGATCAGGTCCTGGGCAAATTTATACAGCTCTTCAAAGTAATCTGAAGCATGGGTGATCGCGGTCCAGGTGTAACCCAGCCAGGCGACATCCGCCTTAATCGCTTCCACAAACTCTTCACTCTCTTTGCTGGGATTGGTGTCATCAAAGCGCAGGAAAGTGCCACCCTCGTATTCTTCGGCCACACCGAAATTCAGGCAGATACTTTTGGCATGACCAATATGCAGGTAGCCATTAGGCTCGGGCGGGAACCGCGTCACCACGCCATTTACCAGGCGCTGATCAGCCAGATCCTGTTCAATTCTTTGGCGAATAAAGTCTTTCGGCTCTTCACCCGGAGTTGCCTGCGCGCTCATTGCTAATCTCTGTCTCTGTAAGTTTTCTGCAGGCTGCGCATCTTGCACTACACTATACAAATGGAAAAGCCCTATTGGCATGGACAGCCGAGCGGTAGTAGCAAATGACTGAAGAACACTCTAGCCCATCTTCACCAGGAACAGCGTCAGGAAGCGCGCCAGGAGATTCGCCAGCAGACAATGACAGTCTGCAGGCGTGGATAGAACGTGCCAAGCGTGCCCATGAACTGGTTGAAGCCGTTGATCTGGATAAGGTGGCGCAACACGACGCTGAAGAAGTCGGTAAAGTGACCTCGGTAGGCCAGGCGCTGGACAATTTATCCGCAGGTGGCGAAATTGAGCACGTTGAAGGTGTTGACGAAGTCGCCGCAGATCTCGACGCTGATGATCAGCGTCGCGCTGACCTGCTGGCCCACCTTACCGCCGCAGGCTGGACCGAGCGCGTGGGTCGGGTCCTGTTTGTCGACGGTGACACCACCGCGCTCAAGCCGGTAGAGCTGATTCCACATCGCAAAGGTCTGCCGGAATTCGACATCTGCATCGCGCCCGAGCAGGCTGTCGGACTGGGTAACTTTGCTCTACTGATTTCCGCCCAGGGGGTCTTCAGCGCCACCGTCAACGAGCCGTCCAGCAAACATCATTGGCACATTACCCGCAGCCGACCCTACGACTCCATTGAAGAATTGTTCAAAATCATTGTCCAATTCAGCCAGAGTGGCGACGAAAAAGGGCGCTGAAACACCCCCAAAAACGGCGCAAAAACGAGGTGAAAGTAATACTATGATCTTTTGATCATGTGAAATTCCCTTTGTCGCGCGCATTTGTTCTAGCTATCGGTTCCATTGTTCTGTTCGCCACCGCTTACGGTTTGCAACTGCAACAGCCAGTGGCACAGCGGGTGGCCGCACAGCTCCTGGGGGAAACCTGGTATCGGATTGAACTGCAGACCGAGCATGTAGGCTATATGCACAATCATGCTTATCGCGACAGTCTGGGACAATGGCATTTTCTGTCCACCACACACATTCTGATGGGCGATAACACTCCCACGACCATTGCCAAACACCTGGTTTTCGGCGCCAGCCATGCAGCACCGCTGAAGTTTGCGCGCTACGCGAATACCCAGAACGGACAGCAATTGACCACAACGGTGACACAACAGCCCAGCGGCTATCAGGCCAGCCTGGAACGCAGCGGCCAGCCGCGGCAGCTGCAGCTGGACTGGCAGTTCCGGCTGGCGGATTTTGTCGCACTGGAAGTCTGGCTGGCCAGACAGGCGCCAACCGCCGGCGCCGAGAAACTGGCTCGCAGCCCCGATTTCGAACGGTTGCAGGTGACCCAACGGCCCTATCGTGTGCTTGACCACAATCAGACCGGCTACCTGGTGGAAAACAACGCGCCGCTGGCCCCCAACCGCATCCAGCTGGGGGCCGACTTCCGCCCGCTGGAGTTACGCATGGCGGGCATCTTTCAGATGGTGGCCACCCACGAAGCGGATGCCATCGCACTGCAGAACCTGCGGCGTAAGACAACCTATCAGTTCCCCCTGGACCAGCGGCTCGACGAACACACTAATCTGCTGTCTCTGCATCTCGCGGTTGATAGCGCGGCCAGCGTGGTGCTACCGGAAGAGTTGGAGTTATCCGCCGGTCACGTTGGTTCTGTAGACGACGGCACTGCCTATAGCGGCGAAGAGTTGCGTTATCCCATCACCCACGCCACCGTGCAGAAGCTGGTGCAGCTGGCCAAAACACATCCGGAGCCGACGCTTGGGGAGCAGGAAAGGGGGTTGGCCCTGACCCTCGTGCCTCTGACCCACCGGCAGTTGCGGTACGCTGAAGATCAGCCTGCCGGTTCGGTCACAGCCGCTCTGGAGCTCGGTGCCGGTGAGTGCACGGATTATGCGGATTTGTATACCACGCTGGCCAGGGCAGCCGGCTTACCCGCCAAAACCGTGTACGGACTTGCTTATAAAGATGGTGCGCGGCCGGCATTTGTTTTTCACGCCTGGAACGAAGTGCGCGTCGACGGCAAGTGGATTGCGGTGGATCCAACCTGGAATCAGACGCGCATTGATGCCGCGCGTATTCCGCTCAGCGATGCCCAGGCGGCTAACTTCATGCTGGCACACAACACTCAGGGAGTGCGCTTCCGGGTGCTCGACAGCGCCTATTTTTAGCCTCGCTAATCAGCCGCGCACCCGAATCAGACCTTCCTGGGTCATCGAAGCAATGAGTTCACCGTTAATCGCGTAGAAGTCCGCATGGACCAGCCCGCGTGCGCCCTGTGATGTAGAGGTGCGCTTGTGAAACAGCAGCCACTGATCAATGGGCACCGGGCGGTGAATCCACAAGGCATGGTCGAGGCTGGCCATCTGTAATTGATGTCTACCGATATCACTCTGGTGGGGCAACGTTGCGGTTGAGACCATACCCATGTCAGAGGCGTAAGCCAGCAGGCACTGCGCCTGGCGCTGATCTTCCGCATCCACCGGCGCCTTGAAGCGTATCCAGGTTGGGCTCCAGAAACGGTCTGCCGCCCAGGCTTCGCTGCCAATCGGAAACACCGAACGCAGTTCGAATGGCCGGTCCAGCTTGGCCATATTGGCCAGCAGATGGTCGTCACTGTCGGTACCGCTGAGCTGTGCCGCCACCACACTGTCATCGGTCAGCTCATCAGGCATCGGCACGTTGGGCATAGGGTGGGCGTGGTCAAAGCCTGGCTCACGAATCTGAAAAGATACATCCATATTGAATATCGCCTCTCCACCCTGGACGGCCACTACCCGTCGGGTTTTGAAGCTGCGGCCATCCCTGATCCGTTCTATTTCATAAAGCACAGGCCGCTGTGTACTGCCCGCCTTGATAAAGTAGGCGTGCAGCGAATGCAGTTGCACTTCCTCGACAGTTCGATACGCGGCCATGGCCGCCTGAGCCAGTACCTGCCCACCGAACAGACGCCGCGTGACCTGCTGTGAGAATTGGTTGTTGTCGTTACTGACCGATTCCGCATGCAGCAGCGGAAAGCGTTGTTCGTTCTGACCCAGGTAAAGATTCTGCTCAATCTGCTGCAGCTCCAGAATATCCAGCAGCGCCTGGGCACGCTGATCCACCACATTGTCACTCTGCGTCATCTTGTTCTCTCTCCGGCCATCCACCCGTTTCTACCTGTCTATATGAAAAGTTCAGAAGGCGGTGTTATTTATGATATTTGCGGTTGAGTATCGCTGCCCGGCTACGGATACTAAGCTGATCATGGGGAGTGTGACAAACTAGGACAATGCAACAATTCGACCATTTTGTTTTAGCCGCACCTGATCTGCAGGAAGCCAAACAGGCTTTTGCTGAGTTGAGCGGTTGTATGCCCGCAGACGGCGGCGCCCACAAAGGCTTGGGCACGCACAATGCACTTTGCTCATTTGGTCCAGAAAGTTACCTCGAGATTGTTGCCCCGGACCCACAACAGGCGCTGGATAATCCCATCACTCGCTACCTGGCCGGCCTGCCCCACGCCACCCCTCTGCACTGGGCCATTCGCAGTGATGACCTGCAGGACGTCGCGCAACGGGCCCTGGATCTGGGCATCAGTCCCGGTCCGATCCGCGCGACCACCCGGGCGCAACCTGACGGCACAGAGCTTAACTGGCAGTTGATGGGGCTTGGTCCACAGGAACTAGGCGGGCTGGTGCCGTTTTTCATCGACTGGCTGGACTGCCCCCACCCGGCCACAACAACACCGGTGGCGGGCACTGTGCGGGCATTTACTGTCAGCCTGCCGGCAGGGCCGCTCCAGGAGGTCCTGAAAGGCACCAGCGGGGTCGAGATCAGCAGCGGTCAGCCCGGCCTGAGCCTGACTGTCGATTCCGCCAAGGGTGAGATCAGCTGGCAGACTGAGCGGGCGCAGGGTTTTACTCTTTAGCGAAGATTGCCAACACATGCACAACAACTGGGCTGAACACTATGTGACCGCTATCGCTGAACAACAGCCTTTTGCCAGCGCCAGTACCCAAATGCCAGAGCTCGACATCTCCGGCGCATACCAGTTACAGCGCGAATGCGTCAATCTGCTGGGCAAACCCGTCAGCGGCTACAAAGCGGCTTTGACTGCAACCCCGGCCCAGAACGCCATGGGGATCAACACACCCATCGTCGGCGCCCTGACAGAAGACGGCGAACTGGCTGCTGACCAAACACATACGCTGCAACGCCAGGCACTCATGGAAACTGAGTTTGGCTATCGTCTGAACACCGACATACACTCGCCTGTCGAAACAGACCGCGTTATGCAGCTTGTCGCCAGCTGCCATCCCATGCTGGAAATCGCCTCACCCAATCTCAGCCAGAAACCCAGCGGCATTGACCTGATCGCCACAAATTCTGCCGCTTTTGGTTATGTCGTCGGCACCGCAGTCGATCCGCTCAACGTGCCCGTTGACGACATTGAGGTCAGCCTGCGCCACAACGATGAACTCTGTTTCAGCGGGCGCGGCGCAGATGTCATGGGCGGACAGGCAGCGGCGCTCACCTGGCTGATCAATCAGGTGCTGGCAATCGGCTATCCGCTAAGACGCGGCCATCTGCTGATGACCGGTTCAATCGGCGCGATGCAACCCATCAAAGGTGGCCGCTACGAAGGACACTTTGCCGGCCTGGGTGTGCTGCGGGTCAACTTCACCTGATCCGGCTCACCCCTAGCAGCGCCATTAGCTGTCCCTAACCTGCCTTTGCCTGGTCTGCCCAGACGCGAATCAACTCATCGTAAGGTACCGTTTCGCCGGCGGGCTTTTCGTCTGCCAGTGGCGGCTTGGGTGCGCCTGGTTGATCCAACCAGTATTGCGGATCACGCGGCTCATTCAGTTGCGGTCCACAATCGCCCAGAATACCGTGCCGCTCCAGACGCTCGAGCACGCGATCCTGCTGCTCTGCCAAATTGTCCAGAGCCTGTTGCGGGCTGACCTCGCCGCTGACTGCATCGGCCACGTTGGCCCACCACAGCTGCGCCAGCTTGGGATAATCAGGCACATTGGTACCTGTGGGTGTCCATAACTCTCGCGCCGGGCTGCGATAGAACTCAACCAGTCCGCCTAACCTGGGCGCCATATCGGTCATAGCCTGGGCGCGCAGGTCCGAGTCGCGGATCGGGGTCAGTCCCAGCAGCGTCTTTTTCAGGGACACGGTTTTTGCCGTCACAAACTGCGCATACAACCACGCCGCCTGCTGGCGGGGTAAGGGTGTATTACGCATCAGTGTCCAGGCACCGGTGTCCTGATAACCCAGCTTCATGCCTTCTTCCCAATAGGGTCCATGCGGAGAAGGCGCCATCCGCCAGCGCGGTGTGCCGTCATCGTTCACCACCGCGAGGTTTTCTTTGATCATGTCAGCGGTAAAGGTGGTGTACCAGAATATTTGTTGGGCAATCTGTCCCTGAGCCGGTACGGGACCGGCTTCAGAAAATGTCATGCCGGACGCTTGCGGCGGAGCATACTGCTGCAACCAGTCCATATACTTGCGCAGGGCATAAACTGCAGCAGGGCCATTCACCGCACCACCACGACTGACGGCAGATCCCACCGGCCGGCAGTCTTCCACCCGAATCCCCCACTCGTCCACCGGCAGGCCATTGGGGATGCCTTTGTCACCCGCGCCAGCCATGGACAACCAGGCGTCGGTAAAGCGCCATCCCAGCGACGGGTCTTTTTTGCCGTAGTCCATGTGCCCGAACACCTGTTTGCCGTCCAGCTCTTTCACATGCACCGTAAAAAACTCGGCAATGTCTTCGTACGCTGACCAGTTCACCGGGACACCCAGCGGGTAACCATATAACGCGGCGAAACGCGCCTGCAGATCTGCACGGTTGAACCAGTCGTAACGGAACCAGTAGAGGTTGGCAAATTGCTGATCCGGCAGCTGATACAGCTTACCGTCGGGACCGGTGGTGAAGCTGAGGCCAATAAAGTCATCCAGATCAAGCGTCGGGGAGGTAAAGTCTTTGCCTTCTTTCTCCATGAACTCAGACAACGGCAGTACGTAACCATAGCGCGCGTGAGTACCGATAAGATCTGAGTCGTTGACATAAGCGTCGTAGACATTTTCCCCGGACTGCATCTGGGTCTGCAGCTTCTCAATAACATCACCTTCCTGCATCAGGTCGTGGGTCACGCGGATACCGGTGATTTCATAGAATGCCCGGGCCAGGGTTTCGCTCTCGTATTCATGCGTGGTCAGGGTTTCGGAGACCACGTTAATGGCCAGCCCCCGCAGCGGTTCCGCAGCGCGGGTAAACCAGGCTAACTCCGCCTGCTGATCCGCCTCGCTGAGTGTGGAGGGTTGGAACTCCGTCTCTATCCAACGCGTGCGATTGGCGGCAAAGTCAAGGGTCTGGGCCGCGTCCTCTGCAGCACCAGCGCGGGTTGTTGCAGTGTCTGACTCCGGCTCTGCGCAGCCGGCCACCAACGCTAGCAGTACTACTATCCAACCATATTTCACCTTTTACCCTCCATTCGGCTCAGAACATTAGCCCCAGCGTAGCAGACAGACAGCCCACAGCAACGCCAGGCACGAGGCGATTAACAGATATTCACCAACCACCCCCAACCAGAGCAGGTGGATAAAGGCGGCGCTGAGCAGACTGATAAAAAACCGGTCACCACGGGTGGTCGACATGGGCAGAAAACCACGCTGCAGCGTCGTCGGCCGCCGCCATTCCAGCAGCGACATCACCAGCAGCCCAGCGGCAATCGCGATAAAAAACAACCCTGTTGGCCAGGTCCAGGCCATCCACTCCATTATGGTCTCCTCATGTGACCCGACCCAGGGCAAAACCTTTGATGAGATGTTTGCGCACAAACCACACCACAAGCACGCCTGGCAGGATAGTGAGTACCCCCGCTGCCGCCAGCACGCCCCAGTCCATACCCGAGGCGCTGACCGTGCGCGTCATCACCACCACCACCGGTTTCGCGTCACTGCCTGACAGTGTCCGCGCCAGCAACAACTCGACCCAGCTGAACATAAAGCAGAAAAACAGTGTGACACCCAGGGCACCACGGTTTACCGGCAGGAAAATACGGAAGAAAAAGTAGCCAAATCCATGCCCGTCCAGACGCGCCATTTCATCCAACGACCGTGGCACTGCGGAGAAAAAGCCCTCCAGAATCCACACTGACAGGGGGACCGTAAACAGGCAGTGGGCCAATGCCACCGCAAACGGCGTATCAAACAGGCCAATAGCGGAATACAACTGGAAAAACGGCAACAGGAATACTGCCGGTGGGGCCATGCGGTTGGTCAGCAACCAGAAGAACAGTTGCCGATCACCGAGGAAGCGATAGCGGGAGAATACATACGCTGCAGGCACTGCAACTACTAACGATATGATTGTGTTTAGCCCCACGTAGGTCAGGGAGTTGGCAAAAGCCTGGGTCCATACGGGGTTTGTGAAAATCTCGCCGAAATTTGCCCAAGTCGGGCTGGCCGGCACCAACTCAAATCCACCGGCGATGGAGGAGTTGCTGCGCAACGCCATGTTCAGCAGCCAGTAGAGTGGCAACAGCAGGTAAATACAGAAGGCCAGCAGGACCCAGTGACTAAGGTGTTTCATCACGCACCATCACCGAGGTATAGAATAGCCAGCAGAACAGCAGAATAAACAGGAAATAGATGACCGAAAACGCCGCCGCCGGACCCAGATCGAACTGCCCGACTGCCATGGTGGCGAGATGCTGGCTTAAGAAAGTGGTGGTATTACCCGGACCGCCGCCCGTCAGCACAAAGGGTTCGGTGTAAATCATAAAGCTATCCATCAAGCGCAACAGCACGGCAATGATCAACACACCGCGCAAACGCGGTAGCTCAACATGGCGAAAGATCTGCCAGCGACTGGCACCATCCAATTCCGCGGCCTGATAGTAAGGCTGCGGGATTGACGTTAGACCGGCAAAAGACAGCAACGCGACCAGGGATGTCCAATGCCACACATCCATGGCCAGCAGTGTCAGCCACGCATGCAGCGGTTCGGCGGTATAGTTATAGGCAAATCCGGCCGCGTTTAAAGTGACGCCAAGCAGACCGATATCCGCACGGGCGAATATTTGCCAGATAGTGCCCACCACATTCCACGGAATGAGCAAAGGCACGGCAAGAAACACCAGCAAAAACGGGGTCATGCGACTCTGCCGGGGAATGCCTTTGGCCACCAGAATGCCCAGCGGTATCTCAAGCAACAACACGGATGCACTGAAACCCAGTTGGCGCAGAAACGCATCAATGAAGCGCGGATCATTCAGCGTCTGCTGATACCATTCCAGGCCGACAAAAAAGCGCGAGTTAAAGTCCAGGATGTCCTGCACCGAGTAGTTGACCACCGTAATGAGCGGCACCACCGCGCTGAACGCCACCACCAGTACCACCGGCAGAACCCCGAGCCACGCCCTGTTTGAATAAGGCTTATTCAGCATGCCAACGCCCCGTACCAATCTGTTGTTGCGCCCTGAACAACACATAGCGGCCAACCTGTATCCCCACTTCGTGACCGACAGCAAATCGCAAAGGACCATGGACGTGCACCTCACCATGCTGCGTAACGATCGTCGTCAGGCCAACGTGCTCACCGCCCTGGCTACCCTGTGCGCGTACCCGGCTTACTGCCCCCTGCAGGGCCGCCGCGGAAGGTGAGACCAGCGCCGCCCACTCCGGGCGAAAACCCAGTCGCTCGGCCTGGGGCTGATCAAACAACGCTGCAGGCACAAAGTTCATGCCTGGCGAACCCACAAAGTGGCCAACAAACTCATGCGCCGGCGCTTCGTAAATCTGTTGGGGCGTGCCACTTTGCAGAATACCCTGGGCAGTGAGAATGGAAACCTGATCCGCAAAGGTCAGGGCTTCAGTCTGATCATGGGTTACGTAGATCATCGTCACCCCCAGATCTGCCTGGGCCTTGCGTAACACCTGGCGCAATTGCCATTTAATTTTGGGTTCTACGGCCGTCAGTGGTTCATCCAGCAGCACCAGAGCCACATCGGGGCGCACCAGCGCTTTAGCAACCGCCACCAGTTGTTTCTCGAATAAACCGAGTTGACCCGCGCGCCGCTCCAGCAATGATTCTATCCCAAGCTCTGCTGACACATGGTCAATTCGTTGTCGAGCTACGTCGACGTCAACCCGCGCGTTGGTCAGGGGGAACTGCAGGTTGGCACGGACACTCATGGATTCGTACAACACCGGAAACTGAAACACCTGGGCCACGTGTCGCTCTCGGCCAGGCAATCTGGAGACGTCCTGACCGTCAAACAGAATCCTGCCCTGGTCTGGCGACAACAGACCGGATAACAGATTCAGCAGGGTGGTTTTGCCTGCGCCCGAGGCACCCAGCAGAGCGTGTGCCTGGCCATCTGCCACCTGCAGAGAGAGTTGTTCCAGTGTCGCTCCAGCGGCGCCCGGGTAACTAAAAGAGACGTCCACCAGCTGGATCTCAGCCACAGGCAAACCTCTGCAGATCTTCATCCCGGGCATATATCTGTACCAAGCCGCCGGTGCGCAGGTCCGTCATGCCTCGCATCCGCATGACCCAATTGCTCGCCTGCACAGGGGCGGTGACATCACCGTGCACAAACGACTCATCACCGCTGGTTTCGATGGCGGTAATGTGCAGGGTAAAGGCATGCGCACCCGTACTTAAGGGCTGCAGATGCAGGTGTTCCGGGCGCACCGCCAGGTTTTGGTCACCTTGCATAAACTGATTGGCACCGGGGTCGCTGAGCAGGTGCATCGCAGCCAGGCTGCGCGGCTGGCCATAAACCTGCATCGGCGGCCCTGCCTGAAGCTTGTCGCCATGCTCCAACAGCAGCACTTCATCCCCCAGTGTAAACGCATCACGGGGATCTGAGCTTGTGTAGATGACCGTCGATTGTCGCGCCACCAACAGGTCACGCAACTCCACTTCCAGGGCTTCACGTAACTTGAAGTCCAGGTTCACCAGCGGTTCGTCCAGCAGAATAACCCGCGCCTGTTTGGCCAGCGCCCGGGCAATGGCCAGGCGCTGCTGCTGGCCACCGGACAGCTCTGCCGGGAGGCGGGTCAACAGATCCTCCAGCTGCAGACTGCGGGCCAATTCTGCCACCTGGGCTTTACGTACTGCCTTGGGTGTACCAGCGGCCACCAGGGGTGATGCGATGTTCTCCGCTACCGTCAGATTGGGATAATTGACAAACGCCTGGTACACCATCGCCACCGAACGCCGAGCGGGTGAAAGCCCATCGAGACTTTTACCATCCAGCATCACCTGCCCGCTGGCCGCGCTGTCCAGACCGGCAATCAGCCGGCACAGGTTGGTTTTTCCCGAACGGTTAGAGCCGAGCACCACCGCAATCTGGCCATCTGCAAACTGATGGTCAAAACGGTGTCGACCACCGAGTGAAACGTTATGGAGTTGCAGCATCTATCTGGCTATGCAGACCACATCGGGACAAACCCTGATGCTACACCACCCGGCGCCCGGTAACACCGTGCCGGGTGGCATGCGGGGTAACAGACGATCTCACCAAGCGTGATCATCTGTCACTGTGTGAGCGGAACTTAGAGACGCACGCCCACCTGCACCCCGTAGGTGCGAGGCGGACCGTAGTTGGAGAACGTCCACAGCGCTCCTACCGCTTGTGAGGCGGTTTTGTAACGATCATCCGTCAAGTTTTTGCCGAAGGCAGAAACGAAGTAGCGCTCATCCACATCGGTCCAGGTCACACTGGCACCCAGGATCGTGCGTTCTTCCAGGATCGTATCAAACTCACTACCAATGTCGTCGTTGTAGTAGTACGTG
>JBCCUW010000004.1:0-31128 GCA_039196385.1 Pseudomonadota bacterium | reverse complement strand
GGTCTGGATGCGGTGTTGTATCTGATCGGCTTCAGCGACCGGGATATTCGCCAGGCCCTCGCTGAGTAGGCCTCGACTGAAACTGGACGAGTCTTTGCTGCTGAAGACTAATCCTCGCTGCTGAAGGCTAGTCTTCGGTGCTGAAGTCGTAGTCCATTTCCGCGCTGGGTTCCTGCAGGTAGTGTCCCTGGATGTAGTTGGCACCGGCCTGCCAGAGAGTGGACAAGATGTTTGCGTTTTCAACCATCGGTACAATGGTCAACTTACCGGCGTTCTGCAGCTGCTGGATGGTCTTGATCAGCGCGTCTTTGCTGTCGTCCTTGTCACTCATTTCGGCAACGCAGTTGCCGTCCAGCTTGACCATATCCACTGGGATATGTCGCAGGGTCTCGAAAGGATCTTCGATCAAACCGAAGCGCGACAGAGAGGCTCGGCAGTGCATATTACGCAGGCCTTCTACAAACTCGCGAGTCTGGCGTAGATAGGTAGTCGCGTCTTTTTCGGTAATTTGAAAAATAACCGCATCACTGGGCAAACGCGCGGCTTTGATGGCAACAGCCAGCCACTGGAGAAATTCCGGGTCTGTGACACTGTTGCTGGTCAAATTAATGGTGAGCCGCGTGGCATGACCTTTGGCGCGATGCACACTCAGCATCTTAATGGACTGCAGGATGACCCAGCGATCAATTTTGCCGGCCACGTTGTTGTCGATGGCCGTCTGCAGGAACTGGGCGGGTTCGATCTGCTCCCCCTCGTCCCCGGTCATGCGTAAAAATACTTCGTAGTGTTCGTCCGAATCACCGCGCAGGCTGATAATCGGCTGGAACAAGGTGATGAACGTTTTGTTGTCGATGGCATCGGTAATTTGCCGCAGAATCACGCGAGCACCGTCGATATCCTCGTTGTCCGTGCTCGGTTGCGGCAGGATGACCGTATTGGAGGCTTCCCGTTCGAAACTCTCCAGCAGCAATTCGTGGGCACTGTCCAGTGATGCGCTGACGCCAGCGTCGGTGTCGAATGGGACGCCGGCGAGTGTCATGGTGGGGCGGACGGTTTTGTCCTGTACCTCAAGAATCATGTCCGCCATCGTGCGGCGGATACTGTCAGCTATTTCCTGGACTTTGTCCTGGTCGGGGGCGGCCACTGCCAGCGCAAATTGATCGTGACTCAGGCGCGTGACCGGAAACTCGCTGGCTGCTTCACTGAACGTCTGCCAGACCTTCCGGCAGATGGTTTCGGTGCCTACCAGACCGTACGCCTGCTGCAGATTGCTGAAATTATCCAGGCCGGCAACCAGGATAAAACAGGTATCGGACTCTGAGGCAAAGAAGCTATCCACGGCTTTGACAAAACCGGGGAGTTCCAGTTGGTCGCTAGCGCCGCTTGCGGGTGCCGGTTGGCCGGCTGCTGATGACGGCGATTTTGTATCCGTATCCTGTACTTTAACGGTGACCTGCAGGCAATCTTCACCTTCGTACTGGGAATTGGCCAACGTCATGGTGCCTTCGAACGTTGAATTTTCAGGACCACGGGGCGCACTGACAAAGTTAAAGCTCGAAGAGCTGGTTTTGCGGGCGCTGCCATTTGCAGATTCTTCTGAGTCAGCCTGGCAGGGTCGCAGTGCCTTCAGCTGGCGTTTCAATTCTTATAAGCGTTACGGACAAATAATGTCAGCCCGCGACACGCCACACAGATCATCCGTATCGGTGTAGCCGAACAGGTTCAGATAGTGCTCATTGGCGTGAATGTGCATCCCTTCGTGAACGTAAGCGATGGCGGATTTTGAGCCCTGCAGCAACAGCTGGCAGCGCTCTTCAGCTTCTTTTAGCGCGCGTCGTACTTGGGAGAAATTCTGCCGCTGACACACATTCTCTAATTCGCGTTTGATTACCAGCGCCAACTGGTCGGGACAGTTGGCGGGCACCGCATCGGTGGCGCCGAGATTCAGGGCACTGACAACCGACCAGGTGGAGTCTGGATTGTCGTCGGTCAGCAGAATAACTGGGGTATGCGGGGCTTTTTCACGGATCCTGGGCAAAAGCTGCTCCAGGCCGTCAATTTTGTCGGTCAGCACGGCAATATCCGTTTCGCCCTGCCCCACCATCTGGGCAATGTGGGCCAGATCGTCACTGATACTGAGCTTGGTAGCAATCCCTGCATCACGTAAGGCGGAATCCAGTTCGTACGCTGAATTTTCCGATTTTTCGGCGATCAGTAATCGTGTTGTAGCCTGCGGTGAAAGCTGTGCCGGCATATCCTTCTTACTCCAAGGTACTCGTTCTGCCTCGATAGCTGCCTCGAACGAAAGGCATGTACGGGGCCAGGACCTTGGCTAGTGTCCTCTCTAGTCATGGCAAACAGAGGATCATGGTGCGGCGCAGGGCTTAGTTTTCCAAGTAACCATCCAACATACGAAATGTGAACTGGTTAAAACTTTCAGTGTTTTGTTGGTTTTCCAGCAGTTGCGCGGTGGTGTGCAGACCCTGACGTTGAACGTTGACTTTCTGCCCGCTGGCAAATGGGACTTTGGGCGTGACAATGGTGGCTGGCTGTTTAATGGCTTTAATTTCGGGCAGCAGCAGACCCCGGGCAAAATCTGTCGGGCCGCCTTTTTTCTGTACGATGCGCAACGCGATGGGTATGGCCTTGGGCGCCAGCAGCTCAACCCCCATGCGCAGGACGCCGCGATGGGTCTGAATCCAGCGGACCGCTGCCACGCACCAGCGCGTATCTTTTTCTTCCCGCAGGGCCACAAGCTCACCAACGCTGATGCGCGGCGGTGTCTGTTCCTGCCAGTCCAGGCGGTACCCGCCCGGGCTGGTGTCGGCAACCTGGGTTTCGAAATGTTCGTTGGGCTTTTCTTTGCTGGGCTCAGCGGCTTCCAGCAGAATCTTCTCTGGCGTTTCGATGTTCGGATTCACCGGTATACGCGTTTTCAGATCGTGCGCCTGAGACCAGGGATCGTCAGCTTCGGTATTGGAAGTTTCGTAATCCAGATCCAGAAACGGATTGACCTCACGCCGCAACAGTGCTTCTGCACTATTGAGTTGCTCAGCAAAATCCACCCCGCCGGACAGAAAATAGTGGACCGCGCGCAGGCCCACGCAAACCCGCAGGACGGAGTCGCTGCGCATGCGTTTAAAGGTGCGCGGCTTCATAACGCTCCAGGCCTCCACCAGATGCTGTAATAGCGGTGTGGGCATGGTTTCGGGAATGGTGATGGAGCTGCTGATTTCTTTCAGATAAGCCTCTATTTCGTATGCCAGCACGTCAGTGCGCAGGGCTCGGGCTTCAGCCGGATCTTTGCTGAATTGTGCGTACTGTGGCCCGTGGTTGGCCAGCAAGTCGATCAGCAGCAGAGCGTCCGTGGTATCCGCCTGTAACATGGCGTGAGCGCTCCAGTGTTCCAGCGCGCTGAAAACGGCTTTGATCTGATGCTGCTGCAGTTGATTGGATTTGCACGATGCCAGGAGGAGAGAGCGCAGATAAACGGCGGATACGGTCGCGCTGCGCACCGAGGTATTTTCGTCGTCTGCAAATTTGAATTCAGTCAGCTCGAGGGTTTCCGCCAACCGGTATACCTCGTTCAATTCCCACCAGAAGTTTTGCGGCGGCGCCACGTAAGCCTGCAGCGACCTGAGCAGGACGCGGGACAGGTCGGACAACAGGCGATGAATGGCCCGCGGCAGCACGTCTTTGTTACCCGACTTGTCAGCACTGGTAGATGGCAGTGTGTCGAGTACGATGGCTTTATAACCCGTACACAGATTCAATAGCAGATCATTGGCGGTCGTGGCGGGATTGCTGGTCTGCTGAGCGCGGTCGAGCCGCGAACAGATGTAATGGACCACCGGGCGCACAGCTTCCAAACCCTGGAATTTGGTTACCCCGGGGGCTGCCAATAGCGCCAGCTCCGCCGTAGCAATTTTCAGCTGCGACGCGGTTTCGTTGGTATTGGCCAATGGTAGTGCTGCGACCCAATCGGCCACAGCGCCAGGGTTGGCCTCCGCAAAGCTTAATTCGTCGAGACTGCTGTCCGGTGCATCAAGGCGTATTTCAAAGGCTTCACTCATAGCCGCAAATTGTCCGTGACGACCCGAGGTCAGTGCAAGGCCTCTATGCGCCGCTAACGATCATTTTACTTGCCTTTTTTGGCACCTCCTGCACCAGCCTGGGCACTAGATAGCCGGGCAGGCGAGCCTGCAGTTCGCGGTAAATCTGTTGGCACTCCTGCAGACTTAAATGGAAGTGATGGGTGCCGCTGACGGGGTCGGGTACGTGCAGATAGTACGGCAGGACATCCTGGGCAAATAGCGCCTCCGCCAGTTGCACCTGGGTATCCACGTGGGCGTTCACGCCGCGCAGCAGAACTGCCTGATTGAATAACCAGATGCCTGCCTGGCGAAGTCTGGCAAATGCAGTTGCGGTCTGCGCGTCGAGTTCAGCCGGATGATTGCTGTGCACAACAACACTGAGTGCGAGCCTGTGATGGCTCAGGCTGTCCAGCAGAGCTGTGGTGATGCGTTGCGGGACCACCACGGGCAGGCGGGTGTGGATGCGTAAACGCTTAATGTGGGATATTGCGGCCAGTGTAGTCACCAGATTAGCGAGCGCCTGGTCGTCCAGTAGCAGCGGGTCCCCACCGGACAGAATCACTTCCGTGATGGAAGAGTCCTGGCGGATCACATTAATCGCTTGATCCAACTGCGGGTCACGATGTTCGGCATATGGAAAATGGCGCCTGAAGCAGTACCGGCAATGCACCGCGCAGCCTCCGGTGGCGATCAGCAGTACCCGCCCGTGATACTTGTGGATTAAACCCGGCGCGCGGCTGAAGCCGACGGCGGGGTTGCTCTCCTGCAGAGGGTCGTCAGTAAAGCCTGGCTGATTCAACCGCTCTTCGCTCAGCGCCAGGACTTGCCGTAACAAGGGGTCGTGCGGGTCACCCGGCGTCATGCGCGCAGCAAAGGGCTGCGGTACCAGTACGGGAAAGTCCGGCTGGGGATCGAGCTTAGGTACCCGTGTGCCCAGTGCCTGCAGCAGATCGTGGCTGGAGCGGTAAGCTTGCTTCAGGATCAGCCGCCACTCTTCGGACTCCCAAGGTAAATCAATCACAGGTATCATGCGCGCGGGAACAATATTACTAGCGAGAACTATGGCCACCTATTCTACCAACGAATTCCGCTCCGGGATGAAAGTATTATTGGAAGGTGATCCCTGCACCATCCTCGAAAATGAGTTTGTGAAGCCCGGTAAGGGGCAGGCCTTTAACCGGGTTAAGTTTCGCAATCTTAAATCCGGTCGGGTCTGGGAGCGGACTTTTAAGTCGGGTGAGTCCATTGAAGCCGCCGATGTGATGGATCTTGATATGGAGTATCTGTACACCGATGGTGAATTCTGGCACTTCATGCGTACGGACGGCAGTTTCGAACAGGTGGCTGCAGCGGCAGCGGCTGTGGGCGAGGCGTCAAACTGGCTGAAAGAGCAGGATGTCTGTCAGGTGACCCTGTGGAATGAAGACCCCATTGCGGTCACCCCGCCAAACTTTGTTGAGCTGGAAGTGACCGATACCGATCCGGGCCTGAAGGGTGATACCGCCAGTGGCGGTACCAAACCAGCCACCTTGGCCACCGGTGCCACCATCAAAGGTGTGCCGCTGTTTATCAATATTGGCGATGTCCTGAAAATTGATACGCGCACAGGCGAGTACGTCAGCCGCGCCCGCTGATCAACTGCATTCGCCCTGCAGATCATGGCATGGCAACCTTCAGCCAGTATTGCCGCGCTGACCCGGCGCGCCAGGTTACTGGGGGCAATACGTGAATTCTTCGCCGCGCGAGATGTACTTGAGGTGCAAACCCCGGTACTGGGCCAATTCGGCGTCACCGACCCCGACGTGCCGGGCATTGCGGTGCCTGACTATGGATTTCTGCAAACCTCACCTGAGTACTTCATGAAGCGGCTGCTGGCAGCAGGTATGCCAGACTGTTACCAACTAGGGCCCGCGTTCAGAGATGGCGAATCCGGCCGCCTGCATAATCCTGAATTCACCCTGTTGGAATGGTACCGGCACGATTACGACGATCAGCAGTTGATGGCGGAGGTGGCAGAACTGGTCAGCGTGCTTCTGGGTCCAGCTGATGTCGCCACGATCAGTTACGCTGAGCTGGTATTCAGCGACCGTTATGTCGCCCACCCCTGTGCTGTGGATGCGCCGCGCGATGTGCTGGATCTGCGGTTTGCGGAAGCCTGCCGTCAGCTTTCCCCGGGGCGCTTCTTTATTGTTGACTACCCGGCTGACCAGGCGGCGCTGGCGCGCCTGCGACCAGCCCAGGACCCTGCGGCCCGGTTTGAACTGGTCATTGATGGCATAGAGATTGCCAATGGCTACTGGGAACTGGTGGATGCTGATGAGCATGAGCGGCGGTTTGCGCAAGACAACCGGTTGCGCGCAGGTCGCGGTTTACCGTCGGTTGAGGCCGACCCCGAGCTGCTGGCGGCATTGCGCAGTGGCCTGCCGGATTGTGCCGGTGTTGCTGTGGGCGTTGATCGGCTGCTGATGCTGGTGCTGCAACAGCCCCGCATCGGCGCGGTGATGCCCTTTGCCTGGCATTCCGCCTGAGCGGGGATCACACGGGCGTGGTGCCCAGGCTTTGCCCCATCTGTACCTTGGTACCACACTGCCAGCCCGGGTTCAGGGTGACAGCATCCGGCGGGAAACAGCAGATGACGGTGGAGCCCAACAGAAAGCGTCCGATTTCGTCACCGGTTTCGTAATGCAGCTGGTATTCGGTCAATTCTTCCTGGGCGTAAGGTGACAGAGGCCCCAACCAGTCCGTTTCGATGGAAGCAACAATCATGGCCCCAACCAACACCACAAGCATTGGGCCGAACTCAGTTTCAAAACGGCACACCAGCCGTTCGTTGCGACAGAACAGGCCGTCGATGCCGTCCTCCGTGCGCTGGTTCACCGAAAACAGGGCGCCGGGGATGGCCAGGGTTGCTGTCAGCTCACCCGAATACGGCAGATGGACCCGGTGGTAGTCGCTGGGTGCGAGATAGATCGTGCAGAAACTGCCCTTGTCGAAACCGGCAGCCAGTGAACCTGCCAGACTGTTAACGGTATAGCGATGCCCCTTAGCTTGCAGAAGTTGCCCGCGCCGGATTTCGCCCAGCTGGCTGACGGTGCCGTCGGCTGGGCTGATCAGTTGTCCCGGCCCATCACTCAAAGGGCGGCTGTCCGATTTCAGAGCGCGGGTGAAAAAGCTGTTAAAGGAATCAAACTCAGACAAACTGTCAGCTTCAGCTTCGTCCAGGCTGACCCGGTAAGCACGGGCGAATTGTTCGATAAACAGACTTTTCAGCCATGGCGTTCGGCTGGCTGCCACGCCGCCTATCAGCCTTGACACGCCATGTTGCGGGAGTGCTTTCTGTAGATTCGCAAACCAGTTCGACACGGTCACACCTCGATGGGCGTATCTTCACGATTGCCCCATTCCGACCATGAACCATGATAGGCGCGAATATCCATGCCCAGAATTCTGCCCAACATATAAGATAAGCCGGAACGATGATGCGTTTGGCAGTGCGTGATCACCGCCTTGTCCATAATGCCCAGTGCGCGTACCCGCTCAACCACTGAGTCGGTGATCCTGTATTGGGCGTCTGCGTCCTGCAGCAGCAGCCAATCCAGATTCACCGCACCGGGAATGTGTCCGCTGCGGGCGGCGGCGGCGCGCAGGCCCTGGTACTCTTCGGCGGAGCGCACATCCCACACCACGGCGTTGGGATCATCCAGGGTTTGCAGAACGTCTTCGATTTCAGCAATGGGTTGCTTATCTATTTGCAGAGCCAGTGGATTGTGATTGGCGTTCCCAGCCCCGCCATCACCCTGCTGCAGGGGTAAACCGGCATGGTGCCAGGCATGCAGCCCACCATTCAGGTACTGCCAGTCTGCGTGGCCGATCACATCCAGCGTCCAGGCGAGGCGTCCGGCCCAGCCCCCGCCTTCGTCGTCGTATACCACGACAGATTTGTGCGGCTGGTAGCCGATGCGATTAAACAACTGTTCCAGATCGGCCAGTGCCGGTAATTTGCCGGTTGCCGGGGGGATACCGCAAACCAGCTCAGCGGGCGTCACGAGCGTCGCGCCGGCAATGTGTGCCTGTACAAACACCTCCGCTGATGTCACCTGCACCAGCAGGATGCCCTGCCCGGTGTCATTCAGGCGGGCTTGCAATTGCTCGGGTTCCAGCAGATGCCCGGATGCGGCGACTTGTGGCTCACTCACGTGTGACTCTCTGTAATTAACGCTAAGCTGCGCATATTATCGGAAACTTGCGTCCTGCGGAGGATTGGATTGACTAGCAAACTCGTCTGGATGGATCTGGAGATGACCGGCCTGAATCCTGAGGTTGACCGCATCATCGAGATGGCCACCATTATCACCGATGCTGATCTGAATATTCTGGAAGAGGGTCCGGTGCTGGCCATTCGCCAGCCGCAAGACCTGCTGGACGGCATGGACGAGTGGAATCAGACGCACCACTCTGCCTCTGGTTTACTGGAGCGCATGCAACGAGAGGGCGTTGCCGAGCGTGAAGCTGAAGCCATGAGCCTGGCGTTTATCGAACGTCATGTGGCGCGTGGGGAAGCGCCGCTGTGCGGCAACACCATCTGGCAGGATCGGCGATTTCTCAGCCGCTATATGCCCACGCTTGAAGCTTACCTGCACTATCGCATGATTGATGTCAGCAGCGTCAAAGAGCTGGCTCGACGTTGGCATCCGGAAGTGGCGAACAGCTTCAACAAAAAGAACGAACACCTGGCGCTGGCGGACATTCGCGAATCTATAGGTGAGCTCAGTCACTATCGCCAGCATTTCTTTCGGCTGCCGTCTGCTCCGGGGAGTTAGCGCCTTCTTTCTGCAGGCGCTCCAGAGCCCATTGGATATGTTCTGCGACAAGCGGTTCCGCTTTTCCCAAGCGCTGCTTCAGTAGCTTGATTGCAGTGTGGCTGGGTGGCCCGTTGCCAATGGCCACAGCCAGGTTGCGTTGCCATTGTGCGTAGCTGATCCGGCGCATTGCGGAACCCCGGGTCAACTGGTCGAATTCACTTGCGTCGAGGGCAAACAGTTTCAGCAGGGTGGGGTTATCCAGCTGATGGCGGACCGCAAAATCCGGCTCGTTGGTGTCTGGTGCGTCGCGGTTCCAGGGGCAATACAGCTGGCAGTCGTCGCACCCATAAATCCTGTTGCCCATCAAAGGCCTCAGAGCCTCAGGGATGACGCCGCGATGTTCGATAGTCAGATAGGAGATACAGCGTCGCGCATCCAGCCGTTGCGGTCCGATGATTGCCTGGGTCGGGCACACGGTTATACAGGCGTTGCATTTACCACAGGCGTCTGCCACCGGCTGTGTGTCAACGGGAAAAGGCGCATTGGTGTAAATTTCGCCAACAAAAAACCACGACCCCGCTTGCTGATTCAACAGCAGCGTGTGTTTACCGATCCAGCCTAACCCGGCCTTTTCTGCCAGTGCTTTCTCCAACACGGGTGCGGTATCCGTAAACGCACGATAATGATGCTGGGGAAAGGACTCGTTAATACGCGCGGCCAGGCGGGCCAGACGACGCCTGAGCACTTTGTGGTAATCGCGGCCCAGCGCATAGCGGGAGATGTAGCCGCGTTGGGGATCAGCCAGAATCCGCAGAGGTTGTGTATTTGCAGGAAGATAGTCCATCCGTGCAGAAATGACCCGGCAGGTACCGGGTTCCAGCTGTGGCGGATGCAGGCGCTTGTCCAGGTTGCGGTGCAGATAACTCATGTCGCCGGCAAAACCCGCAGCCAGCCAGCTGCGTACATGGGGTTCGTGTGCACTCAGATCGACATCGGTGATACCGATGTCCTGGAACCCCAGTTCTTGAGCCCAGGTGCGAAGATCCTGTCGTGTTGGCAGCACGGAAATATCGGCATAATGTGGTGAATTGGGCAGTATAATGCACTTTCCTATGAGTATGACCACCAGCCACTTGTATACGGCGGCCGAGTCCCGGGCGCTTGATCAGCGTGCCATGGAAGCGCTGACCGTCGATGGCTTCACGCTGATGCAGCGCGCTGCAGACTATGCGTTTGCCTGTATCCTGGAACGGTATGCGGGTTTGCAGGCGGTATCAGTCTGGTGTGGTAAGGGCAACAATGCGGGCGACGCTTACCTGGTCGCGGCGCGGGCACAACAATATGGGTTGACGGTGCAGGTGGTGGCGGCTGAACCCGTCGAGGGTTTGGCGGGAGACGCTGCGCTCGCTTATCAGCAGGCTGCTGCCTGCGGCCTAACGGTGGTTACCCTCGACGCGGCGGACATGAATTTTGTCGCGCGTGCTGACGTTGTGGTGGATGGTTTGTTAGGCACCGGTTTTCATGGCGAACCCAGAGGCTCCACAGCGCTGGCACTGCAGCTACTGCAGCCGATCACAACCCCTGTTTTCAGTATTGATGTACCGTCAGGGGTTGACGCCAGCACTGGCGCCGCAGCACCTACCGCGCTGTATGCGGACGCCACGGCTTCGTTTATTACGCAGAAGATAGGTCTGTTTACGGGTGCCGGGACTGAGCATGTGGGTGATAACTACTTCGACGCGCTGGGGGTGCCAGAGTATGTCTATGCCGCGGCAGACATGGGCATCCCGCGACAGACCTTTGACGCTGGCCAACTGGCAGCGCTGCCGCGCAATACCTATAAGCATCAGCGTGGACATGTGGTGGTGGTTGGCGGTGCGCGGAACATGCCCGGCGCGGTGATGATGGCAGCGCAGGCCGCCCTGCGTGTGGGTGCCGGAATGGTGACCGTGGTGACCCATGCGGCACACACCAACGCAATTGTCAGTCGCACACCGGAAGTCATGGTGGTTGACGCTGAAGATGAGACCGTGCCGGAACTGCTTGATAAGGCCAGCCTCCTGGTGGTCGGCCCGGGCCTTGGACGTAGCGCATGGAGTGAGCATCTGTACGACCGCGTCGTGAGCGGTGTGGCGGCGGACAAACCGTTGTTGTTGGATGCTGATGGCCTGCATTGGCTGGCCTTGCGCGGTAACTCGTCTGGCAGCAATTTATTTATCACACCCCATGCGGGTGAAGCGGCGGCTTTGTTAGGCTGTTCCAGCCTGCAGGTGCAGGCAGATCGGGTGGCATCAGTTCGGGCTTTGCAGCAGCAGTACGCCTGTGCCGGAGTGCTCAAAGGGGCTGGCAGCCTGGTGTTCGACACCGACCAGGTCAGTCTATGCGGACATGGCAATCCAGGTATGGCGACTGCCGGTATGGGCGATGTGCTGAGCGGCATGGCGGGGGGCTTAATGGCGTGTGCTGCAACTGGTGATGCGCATTTGTTGCGCCAGTGTTTTAATCAGGCCGTTTTACTGCATAGTGCTGCCGCGGATCAGGCTGCGGCCCGGCTTGGTCCGCGCAGTCTGCTGGCGACCGATGTGATAGACGTCATCCCACAATTGCTCAGCGAGGCCCCCCTCCCCGAGTGACAGGTGTGAAGTGGAAGATTTAAGACACGTGAATGACTTGAAACGTCAGGAAGATGTGCAGCATCGCGCTCTGCCGGATGAAGCGGCTACCCTGCAATTGGGTGGTTGGCTGGCGGAGCAACTGCAGTTAAATTACGCTGGCACCGCGCTGGTGTTCCTGCGCGGCCAGCTGGGAGCAGGCAAAACGACCCTGGTTCGCGGTATGCTGGCGGCCATGGGTCATACAGGCGTGGTTAAGAGTCCAACCTATACATTGCTGGAACCCTACGAGATTGGTACGCAACAGGTTTTCCATTTTGACTTGTACCGTGTGCATGATCCCCAGGAATTGGAGTTTGTGGGTATAGATGAAATTGTTGATGGCCCCGGTCTCAAACTATTCGAATGGCCTGAGCAGGCTGAAGACTGGCTCCCTGCTGCCGACGTTACGGTTGAGCTGGAGGTCGTTGACGCGGAAGCAGGTGGCAGACTGGCGCATGTGCACTTTCGTTGAAGCGCTGCGGTATCGACTGACGCATTGGGGTTTGCTGTTGCTCATGCTTATCCCGGCGTTCAGCCAGGCCGCGACCCTGCAGGGTATCAGAATGCACGAGGCGCCGGACTCAACCCGGGTGGTGTTCGATATTGATAGCCCCATCCAATACAAGCTTTTTACCCTGGATAACCCTTACCGTGTTGTCGTCGATCTGCAGGGCGTTACTGCACGCAGCGGTTTTGACGCCAGCGCTGTTGCGGTAGGGCGTGAGCGCGTGCGTAAACTACGTGCAGCAAATCGTGCTGGCACCTACCGGGTGGTGATCGACACCAAGCAGCGCCTGCAACCGTCTGGCTTCACGCTGAAACCGATTAAACCCTATGGACACCGCCTGGTAGTGGATCTGTTTGATCCTGAGCGACAGAATAATCCGCCACCGGTGGCTGCTCGTCCGGCGCAAAACCGCAATGTGGTGATTGCCTTGGACGCCGGACATGGGGGTGATGATCCCGGCGCGATAGGCCCGCGTAAGATTCAGGAAAAACATGTGGTGTTGCAGATTGCGCGGCGCGTGAAACAAAAGTTGGATGCGCTGACGGGCTTTGAAGCCGTGCTGATTCGGGATGGTGACTACTACGTGCCCCATCGCCAGCGCACGGAAATTGCCCGCCGTGCCCGCGCTGATCTGTTCATTTCCATCCACGCGGACGCGTTTAAACAAGCCAACGTCAAAGGTGCGTCTGTGTATACCTTGTCGGACCGTGGCGCAACCAGCGAAACCGCGCGCTGGCTGGCGGAACGTGAGAACCGCTCTGATCTCCTGGGTGGTGTCGGTGATGTCAGTCTGACTGACCGCGACCCTGTGCTGGCGCATGTTTTGCTGGATCTATCCATGGATGCTAATCGGTCTCAGAGTATTGATGCGGGGGCTGCGGTGCTGGAGAACATGGGGCGCATCACCAAGCTGCATAAGCAGCGCGTTGAGCAGGCCGCTTTTGTCGTGCTCAAATCACCGGACATGCCGTCCATCCTGGTTGAGTCCGGGTTCATCTCCAATCCTGACGAAGCGCGCCGGCTCAGTCAGGCCGAACATCAAGACAAAATAGCCCGCGCAATTGCGCGCGGCGTGGAACAGTTCATGCGCGAGAATCCACCACCCGGGTCGCTATTGGCGAAAGCTGGTAGCGAAGTGCGCTATACCATCGTCCGTGGCGATACACTGTCGCGCATTGCCCAGCGGTATGGGGTTAGCTCTAAACTGCTGCGCACCCGCAACGGCCTGGCCAACGACAAAATCCGGGTTGGCCAGGTATTGATGATCCCCAGCGCCGGATGACAGACCTGCCGAGAGTCCAGCGCCTGTCCAGTTTTGTCGCGGACCAGATTGCCGCCGGCGAGGTTGTTGAGCGCCCTGCTTCCATTATCAAAGAACTGGTCGAAAACAGCTTGGATGCTGCCGCAACGCAGATCGATGTGCGCACTGAGGGTGGCGGCGTAGACCTGTTGTGGGTGCAGGACAACGGTCATGGCATTGCCCCAGAAGATCTTGAACTGGCGATGGAGCGGCATGCGACCAGTAAAATTGCGGCGGCAGACGACCTCCTGGGGGTGCGCAGCCTCGGTTTTCGTGGTGAAGCCCTGGCCAGTGTTTGCTCCGTCGCGCGGGTGACACTGGCCTCTGCCATAGCGCCGGGGCAGGGCGCCGTGCGCGAAGTGCACGGTGGCGAACTGCTGCGCACCGGGCCCCAGGCGCATAACGTCGGCACCACGGTGCAGGTGGAAGATCTGTTTTACAACACCCCGGCGCGGCGTAAGTTTCTCAAGAGTGATCGGGCTGAAATGAACCAGATTGACCAGGTGGTGCGTCGCCTCAGTCTGGCCCACATGCAGGTAGGTTTCAGTCTGCAGCAGGCGGCGGCACAGTCGGCCCGCGCACGGCGTATGGTGCTACCTGCCGGACAGATCGAAGAACGCCTGACCCAGGTGTTGAGTGCTGATTTTGTGGATCAGAGTGTGGTGATTGATGAACAATGGGATGCGTTGCGGCTGCACGGCTGGGTCGGCTTGCCCCAACATAATCGACGTGTTGCAGATCAACAGTATTTTTATGTGAACGGGCGTGCTATTCGCGACAAACTGGTGGGCCATGCGGTGCGGCAGGCTTATCAGGATGTTATGTTCCATGGCCGCCACCCGGTGTTTGTACTGTACCTGGACGTACCTGCTGACGCAGTGGATGTGAACGTCCATCCGACCAAACATGAAGTGCGCTTTCGTGACGCTCGACGCGTCCATGACTTTATCTTTGGCGGCCTCAATCGTGCGCTGCGGGCAATTCGACCCGGGCAGACGGCGGCACCCCAGGCCCCGAGCCCCCATTCGGGTGCAGGAGGGGACTCTTCGGACCGGGCGACAGCCCCTGGAGCTGACCGCCTGAAGACGCCGCCGCAATACGCCATGAATCTGGCTCACGCGACGCCTGCCAAAGACGGAAAAGAGGGCGGACACGACGCACCGCCAGGTGGTCTGGCGCAATTGGTAGCAGAAACCGGCGGCGCATACGAGGCCGTCGCACAAAACACTGCTGAAAGTGCACGTGATGCGGTTGCACCTCCTCTGGGTTACGCCATTGCGCAGCTGCATGGGGTATACATTCTGGCGCAGAATGAACAGGGTCTGGTGATTGTCGATATGCATGCGGCGCATGAGCGGGTCACTTACGAGAAACTGAAAGCTTCAATGGCGGCCGGTGGTATCCCGCAACAGCGCTTGCTGGTGCCGCAGACGATGAGTGTCAGCGTCCGCGAGGCAGATCTGTTAGAGGAAGCCCAGGAGCAGCTGTCGAACATTGGCGTCAGTGTCGACCGAACCGGCCCGCAGACAATTTGTGTCCGCGGAGTGCCTGCGCTCTTTCCCAGTCAGGCCGTCGCCCAGATGCTGCAGGACTTTATCGCCGAACTGGGCGAATACGGCAGCAGTGACGAAATCCAGCGCCGGCACCTGGAGCTGCTCTCCAGCATGGCCTGCCATGGTTCAGTTCGCGCCAACCGACAGCTGAGCTTGCTGGAAATGAACGCACTACTGCGGGAGATGGAGCAGACGGAAAACGCTGGATTGTGTAATCACGGACGCCCCACCTATTTTCAGCGTTCGATGGATGAACTGGACCGACTGTTTTACCGTGGCCAGTAACACTCGCGGGGGCTGGTCGCCTTGAGCCTGCGGGTGGTCCTGCTGATTGGACCCACCGCAGTGGGTAAAACTGCTCTGGCCTGCCGGGTCCTGGATCGTTTGGCGGGGCGGGTGCAGTTGATCAGCGCCGACTCCGCCATGGTCTATCGGGGCCTGGACATTGGCACTGCTAAACCAACTCGGCAGGAACTGCAGCGATACCCGCATGCGCTGATTGATATCCGCGATCCCGCTGATCCGTATACGGCAGCCGACTTTGTGGTGGATGCTGATCGCTGCGTACGCGAGGCGCACGCTGTGGGCAACGTTCCCGTGATCGTTGGCGGCACCATGCTCTACGTTAAACGGTTTCTTGAAGGCATAGCTGAGCTGCCGCCCGCGGATCCTGACCTGCGTGCTGCACTGCAGATGCGTCTGGTCCGTGAAGGTGGTGAAGTACTGCATGCAGAGTTAGCGCGGCATGATACCCAGGCTGCTGCGGGCATTCACCCCAATAACCCCCAGCGCCTGCTGCGCGCGCTTGAGGTGGTTTTACTCAGCGGCCAGCCCATCAGTGCTCAGTGGCATGACCAGAAAAGCGCTGTTGAGCGTCTGGGTGCGGAAATACATCTGGTGGGAGTGGCGCCGGTGTCACGCGGTGAACTGCATGAGCGCATCAGTACCCGCTTTGCGCAGATGCTGGAGGCTGGTTTCCTTGAGGAAGTTCGCGGTTTATTTGCCCGGCCGGAGCTGCATGCCAGCCTGCCTGCCATGCGCGCGGTGGGCTACCGACAGGCCTGGCAGCACCTGGCAGGTGAGTTAAGCCATGCAGAATTTGTCGCCGCGGCGCTGACCGCCACCCGCCGGCTTGCCAAAAAACAACTGACCTGGATGCGGCAGTGGCCGGAATTGCAGGTTCACAGCTCGACGGAAATGGATCAAATCGTCGAAGAAATCGTGCTCAATCGTCGATAATTAGAGGTGGCTCGCATATCGCGGCTGCGCTTTCCGTGTTACGCTTGGTATCACTTGTGCAATCTTCTCCCGCCCTTTTGGCGGGTTGCGTTTGTCTTCGCCACTTTGGCCATCGTATTAAATAGCACACTAACTGTGCTGATGCTGGAATAACTAAGCCTACAACAAGCGGCATTGGCGCAAACAAGATGTGTTGCACGCATTTGTGGTGCATCTGTAGTGCATCTGTGGTGAAAGGAGAACACGATGTCGAAGGGGCAGAGTTTACAAGACCCTTATTTGAACGCTTTGCGCAAGGAGCGGGTACCCGTGTCCATTTACCTGGTCAACGGTATCAAGCTGCAAGGGCAGATTGAGTCTTTTGACCAATTTGTCGTTCTATTAAAAAACTCAGTCAGCCAGATGGTTTACAAGCACGCCATTTCCACAGTGGTTCCGGCGCGCAACGTAAAAATAGCCACGGCTGCTGAAGAGGAGTAGTCCACTCGCCGGACCCAGGCCAACATGCTTAGGACCGACGCGAAGCTAGCTGCCAAATCAAATGTTGTTCGAACGTCCCGAAGCCGGCCGCCAGGCGCTGGTCCTGCAGGTAGAACTCAATCAGACGGATAATCCGGATGCTGACGAACTAGTTGAGTTGGCACGGTCCGCAGAGATTGACGTGGTGGAGGTTGTGTACGCCCGCCGGGCTGCGCCGCATCCCCGCACTTACGTTGGTGCAGGCAAAGTAGATGAAGTGCGCCTCGCGGTGCGCCAGCATCGCGCGGATCTGGTGGTGATCAATCATGAACTTTCTGCAGGCCAGCAGCGCAACCTGGAGCGCAGCCTGGACTGTCGCATCATTACTCGCACCGAGCTGATTCTTACCCTGTTTGCTGCACGTGCCCGCAGTCATGAAGGGCAGCTGCAGGTAGAGCTGGCGCAACTGAAACATGCGCAGACGCGGCTGGTTCGCGGTTGGACGCACCTCGACCGCCAGAAAGGCGGTATTGGCATGCGCGGTGCGGGTGAGAAGCAGATTGAGCTGGACCAGCGCATGCTCAGCAGCAGAATCAAGGCGGTTGAGAAAAAAATTGCCGAGGTGGCAAAACGGCGCGGGCAGAATCGTCGCAGCCGGGCGCGGCGCGGCACGCCGACCATTGCGCTGGTGGGTTATACCAACGCAGGCAAATCGACGCTGTTCAACAAACTCACCCAGGCGTCGGTGTATGCGGAGGACCAATTGTTTGCCACATTGGACCCAACTATGCGCAAAGTACCGATTGCGGGGTTAAACGATGTGGTGTTGGCGGATACGGTGGGTTTTGTCAGCCTGTTGCCGCACAGTCTGGTGCAGGCTTTTAAAGCCACGCTGGAAGAAGTGGTCTTTGCCGACTTGCTGCTGCACGTGGTAGATGCCGCGGATCCGCTGGCGGAGCAGCGTATGCTGCAGGTCAGAGATGTACTGCGTGATATAGGCGCCGCGGAGGTGCCTGAACTGGTTGTGTTCAACAAAATAGACCTGTTGTCCACATCAGCCACGCATGTGGCTTCGGGTTGCCGCAGTTTTGCGGTCAGCGCAGCCACCGGCGAAGGTCTGCCCGCCCTGATCGAGGGCCTTGGCAGCGCACTGGGCGTTGCGGCACCCCATGAGGTTATACTGCAACCTGAAGACGGCAGTACGCGAGCCTGGTTATACCGTTCCGGTGCTGTGCTCAGCGAGTCGTCGTTGACGGATGGCTGCTTGCAGTTGACCTTGCAGGCAGATGAGTATCTATTAGCACAATTGCGCGAGAAACCGCGCGTATTGTTGCGTGCCAGCCCGGTGCTGCCTAAAATTTCCAACGGCAGCTGAGCGCTTGAGCACGCAGCTTGTAAACGTAATTTCGGAGTAATGTATGGCGTGGAATGAGCCAGGCGGAGGTGACAATAAAGACCCGTGGGGTAACCGTGGGGACCAGGGCCCACCTGATCTCGATGAAGCCATCCGTAAGCTGCAGGCGCAACTTTCCGGCATCTTCGGTGGCGGCAAGGGTGGCGGTAGCGGTCGCAGCGGTGCCGGTTTGTCCGGTGGTATGCTCGGTCTGGCCGCCTTTCTGGGCCTGATCGTTTATGGTGTGCTCGGCATCTACCAGGTAGACCAGCAGGAGCGTGGCGTGGTGTTTCGCTTTGGTGCGGTACAACCGGACCTGAAAGGGCCCGGGTTGCATTGGAATCCGCCGCTGATTGACGAAGTTGACGTCATTAACGTCACTCAGGTGCAATCCCACAGCCATCAGTCTCTCATGCTGACCCGGGATGAGAACATCGTGGATGTCAGTCTGACTGTGCAGTGGGTGGTGGACAATGCCATCAGCTATCGCGTGAATGTGCGCAGTCCTCAGGTCAGCCTGACCCATGCGACAGAAAGTGCCCTGCGCCACGTGGTCGGGAGTTCGCTGATGGATCAGGTGATTACGGATGGTCGTGAAGCCATTGCTGCTGAAGTGCAGGAACGCCTGCAGTCTTATCTGAACAGCTACGGCACCGGCATTTTCGTCCGCAAGGTAAACATCGACCGCAGCGCTCCACCAACTCAAGTGGAAGATGCCTTTAACGACGTGCAAAAGGCCAAAGAGGATCGGCAGCGGTTTATCAACCAGGCAACTGCCTACCTGGAGCAGGTGGTGCCGGAAGCCCGTGGTCGCGCACAGCGACAGATAGAGCAGGCCAATGCCTATCGTGATCAAGTGATTGCACAGTCTGAGGGTGAGGCTGAACGATTTGAAAAGCTGCTGGCAGAATACAGCCAGGCGGAGCGGGTGACCCGCGACCGCCTGTACCTCGATGCCCTGGAATCGGTGTTTGCCAACTCCAGCAAAGTCATGATTGACGTTGAGGGTGGCAACAACATGATGTATCTGCCGTTGGATCAGCTCACCAGGCAAAGGACTGGTGAGAATGGCGAGATAGATCAATCTACCATGGATAATGCAGTCGAACGCATCCTGCGAGAAGTTAATAATGCCCGCAATAGCAGCGGGCGAATCCGAGGAAATTAGGAGGCTCCCATGTCAATGAAAGCACTGGTAGCGATAGTGATACTTCTGGTCGCGGTGGTCCTGGGTGGCCAGGCGGTCTATAAGGTGCACGAAACAGAGCGGGCCATCCTGCTTGAGTTTGGTAATTTGATCGAAGCAGATGTAAAGCCTGGCCTGCATTTTAAGGTACCCATTGCTCAGGAGGTGAAGAAATTTGATGCCCGGGTACTGTCACTGGACTCCAATCCTGAGACCTACTACACCCTGGAGAAAAAGCCGCTTGAAGTGGACTCTTTTGTTAAGTGGAAAGTGTCTGATGTGGCCAAATTTTATGAAAGCGCCTCGTTTGACTTGGTGCGGGCTAATCGCTTGCTGCAGGAGCGCGTCAACGAAGGCTTGCGTAACCAGATCAGCCGGCGTGATATGCACGAGGTTGTGTCGGGCGAACGTGATCAGTTGATGGGTGAACTACGCACCGATCTGGATGGGGTTATGCGTAGTTATGGCGTTGAGGTGATCGACGTGCGTGTGAAGCGTATCGACCTGCCTGCCCGCGTGTCCGATTCGGTGTACGACCGGATGAACTCTGAGCGTGAGATTGAAGCGCGGCAATTCCGTGCGGAAGGCCAGGAGCAGGCACTCGCGATTCGCGCCAAAGCGGATCGAGATGCGGTGGTGATTGAGGCGGAAGCATACCGTGAAAGCGAGCAGATCCGCGGTGACGGTGACGCAAAAGCTGCGAACGTATACGCTCAGGCTTATAATCAGGACCCGGAATTCTATGAGTTTTACCGCAGCATCAACGCTTACACCAACGTATTTCGTGACAAAGGCGATCTGTTGCTGCTGGATCCCAATAGTGAGTTCTTCAAATTCCTGAAAAATGGTGACGGCACCTGATTGCTGCAACCGCTGAATAACCGCACGACATAAGACGGTAAAATGAAGACACACTGGCGCCTGCCACGGGGCGTGGAAGAAGTGCTGCCGCCCACTGCCTGGGCACTGGAATTGCTTCGGCGTCAGGTGCTCGATCTGTTTAACACCTGGGGGTTTGAATATGTTGAACCGCCGGTTATTGAATATCTGGATGCTCTGCTTGTAGGCAGCGGCGAAGATCTGGATCTGCAGACACTGAAAGTGGTGGACCAGGCCAGCGGCCGCCAGCTGGGTGTGCGCGCTGATATGACGTCACAGGCGGTGCGTATTGATGCACACAGCCGTGTGACAGACGGCGTACAACGCCTGTGTTACGCCGGCGCGGTGGTGTTTGCCAATCCTCAGATTGCCCAATCTTCCCGGGTACCTTTTAAAGCGGGTGCTGAGATTTTTGGCGCGCCCGGACTGGGTGCAGATGCTGAAGTGATTAAGTTGATGTTGGCGACGCTGGCTGTGGCTGGGATTGATCATCCGGTGCTGCTGGTTGGGCACATGGGTATCTATCGTGGTCTGGTGGATGTGTTGTTGGCACAAGGGGATTTGCAACCGCAAGACGAAAAACGACTCTTTAAGTGTGTGCAGCGCAAGTCTGAAGCAGATATTCGTGCACTGCTCCGCCCGTCACCACTGGCAGATATTATGGCCACGCTGCCCACGCGCATGTGTGAGGTGGTGGATACAAGCACATTAAGGCAGTTGCGTGACGAGTTGGATGGCTTGCCGGCTGCGGCGCTTGCTGCCTATGACGAACTGCAGCAACTTGTCGGCCTGGTGGACGATGACAGCTGTGCGGTGCGAGTGGACGTGTCTGAGCTTTCCGGTTATGGCTATCACAACGGGCCCGTGTTTGCGGTTTATCACCCGCAGCATGGGAGTGCGCTCGCGCAAGGTGGGCGTTATGACGGTGTGGGTGAGGTGTTCGGCAGAGTGCGTCCCGCAACCGGCTTTGATGTAGATCTGAAGAATTTGATTCCGGTCGTCGATTTGCCTGGTCCGATTTTTGCACCGTTTGTAACGGAACCAGGTGAACTGGCCGGGCTGAATGAGACCGTGCAGAGCTTACGCCAGGCGGGTGAACGGGTACTTTGTGCTTTGTCTGCTGATGAAGTGGCCCCGCCGGGGGGGCGCCAGTTGGCCAGGCTCGGAGGGCAATGGCAGGTGGTTGATGCAATCGCCGACGAATAATCATAAAGCCTTAACAAAAGGCACAAGAGGCAGCTAGTCATGGGTCGCAACGTAGTAGTCATCGGTACTCAGTGGGGTGATGAGGGCAAGGGTAAGGTGGTTGACCTGCTTACCGAAGAAGTATCCGCTGTGGTGCGCTTTCAAGGTGGTCACAATGCCGGGCATACACTGGTCATAGATGGCGAGAAAACGGTACTGCACGTTATTCCCTCAGGCATTCTGCGCCAGGACGTACAGTGTTTAATCGGCAACGGTGTTGTCCTGGAACCCAACGCACTGTTGGAAGAGGTCACCAAACTGGAAGGGCGTGGAGTGCCGGTGCGCGAGCGCCTGCGTATCTCACCGGCGTGCCCGTTGATCCTGCCGTACCACGTCCAGTTGGACCTGGCCCGTGAAGAAGCCCGGGGTAATCAGAAAATTGGCACTACCGGTCGGGGTATCGGGCCGGCCTACGAAGACAAAGCGGCGCGTCGCGGCCTGCGCCTGGGTGATCTGTTTTACTGGCAGGATTTTGCCAGCAAGCTCAAGGAGGTGGTGGAGTTCCATAACTTCATGCTGACGGACTACTACCACAAAGAGGCCATTGATTTTCAAAGCACGCTGGATGAGTGTGCTGCCGTGGCTGAACAATTGCAGCCGATGGTCTGCGATATTGTGCCGGTTCTGCATGGCATGCGGGAGCAGGGTGAGAATATTCTCTTTGAAGGGGCGCAAGGAGCGCTGCTGGACATTGACCTGGGCACGTACCCCTTTGTGACTTCGTCCAACACCACCGCAGGTGGCACCGCCGTCGGCAGCGGCTTTGGTCCCATGTATCTGGACTACGTTCTGGGCATCACCAAGGCGTATTCCACGCGGGTTGGGTCCGGTCCGTTTCCAACGGAACTGTTCGATGATGTTGGTGAGCGCCTGGCTGAGCGAGGTCATGAATTTGGCGCCACCACCGGTCGACCTCGACGATGCGGCTGGTTTGATGCGGTGGCATTGCGGCAGGCTGTGCAGATCAACAGTATCTCGGGTTTATGCTTGACCAAATTGGACGTGCTCGATGGCCTGGAAACCATCCGCATCTGCACGGACTATGAAGATCCGGACGGCGGTCAGGGGACTGCCCGCTTTGGCAGCGAATACTACTCCGCTGTAAAGCCGGTGTACGAAGAACTTCCGGGCTGGCAGGAATCTACGGTCGGTGCGCAGCGTTTGGATCAGTTACCGGACAATGCCCGGGCTTACATCAAGCACATTGAGCAGGCCGTAGGGGCACCCATCGCCATTGTGTCCACTGGTCCAGATCGCAAAGAAACCATCGTTCTGCAAAATCCCTTCGATTGAACGCTCGACAGGTTTACAAGCTGGCTTGAGTCACCATTACCGAGATGGCGGGCAGGCCGTTATAGGCCGGGCGATGCACCGTCAATGTTGAAGAGTTGTCAGCGTAATCGCCCGCGAAAATTATCCCGACCGCGCCATTCGTGACATTGCCCGTGCCGGCTTCGTACGCTGGGCCGCCGTCTGGTGCTTTGGCTGGTAAGCGGTTCAGCAGATCGACCCAGGCGCTGGATTGGTCAGGTACCACTTGGTCGGTATTTGCGCCCAATGTGGTCAGATTTTCAGCTGTCATGTAGTTGGTTCGCGCGGTGCGCACTGCTGCTTCAAAGTTGTTCTGCAGGCTGGTGGTTTGGGCAGTGGTGATGTAGTTGGCGTACGCGGCCATGGCCAACGCAGCAATAATGCCGAGTATTGCCACCGTGATCATAAGCTCCACAAGGGTGAAACCACCATTCTTCTGGTGGCGCAGGCCGCGCGGCTGGCGCAGACAGGACTGGACTGGCTTTGGACGCAACATCGTTTGAGCTTAGGTTATTCGCAGGGCCGACAGTGTGAACTAGGTCTCGCCGTGCTTAAATACGGCGGTATGCCGATTTGAGCGATATTTGAGGAGAAAATGGACTCAAAACTACTGGAAGTACTGGTTTGTCCGGTCAGCAAAGGGGCGCTTTATCTGCAGCGCGAGCAGAATGAGCTGTGGTGCAAAGCCAGTCGCCTGGCATACCCCATTCGCGATGACGTCCCGGTCATGCTGGAGGAAGAAGCGCGGGAATTGGGCGAAGAAGAATTGAAAATTTTGCATAAAAGGTAGTCAGGGCGTGCAGGCACCCTGCCCTCCGAGCGTGTACAATGCTGGGCCTTTTGGCAAATTGCAGGCCTGTTTATGAGTAAGCCAACCCTGGTTTCCAGCCAGGACATGCCGGATGTGGCGCGTCGCGTCATGGGTGAAGCACAAACCAGTCTGGACTGGGTGGGCATGAGCCACGTGCACCAGCCGTTGCTGGTCAAAGATGGTGAAACCGCAAAAACTGTCCAGGCCAATGTGCAGGTCTACGTTAATCTTGCCGACCCCATGGCCAAAGGCATTCATATGTCGCGCCTGTATCTGATTCTGGATGAACACGCAGAAACCAGGCCACTTACCGCAGCGGGACTCAAACTGCTTCTGGGTTCGATTCTCGAGTCACATCATGATCTCAGTACCAATGCTTTTGTGCAGTTTGAGTTTGACCATTTTGTCCGGCGCAGTGCGCTGATCAGCGACAATCAGGGCTGGGCGTCCTATCCAGTGATGGTCAAGGGTACGCTGATCGAGGGTGAGGTGGCTCTGGAACTGTCGGTGGAAGTGCAATACTCGTCAACGTGTCCCTGCTCCGCGGCGCTGGCTCGACAGCTGATTCAGGCGCAGTTTGAGCAGGACTTTGGTCATGCGGGCGAACTCAAACACGCGGACGTCAAAGCCTGGCTCGGGACAGAAGAAGCCATTATGGCCACCCCACACAGCCAGCGGAGTACGGCCAAGATTCTTGTGCAGTTAGCACCGGAGATGGATGAATTTCCCCTGACGGAGCTGATCGACCAGATTGAAGGCGTACTCAAAACACCGGTGCAGAGCGCGGTCAAGCGTGAGGATGAACAGGAGTTTGCGCGTCTGAATGGACAGAACCTGATGTTCATTGAAGATGCGGGCAGACGCCTGAAATCGGCGTTGAATGAAGATGAGCGATGGCGGGATTTCTGGGTGCGCATTGAGCATCATGAAAGCCTGCATGCGCACGACGCGGTGGGTGTCTTCACCAAGGGTGAAGACCGCGGTTATCTACCTATTCCGTAAACAGGCAGTTGGCCTCAATGTTGGGATACTGACCGTTAATTTGCACCGCCTGAAGTGGGAGCAGGAATGAACTCAGTGGTGATCAGCGGCTCCGGACTATGGAAGCCCGCCGAATTTGTAACGAACGAAGAGTTGGTTGTGGCCTACAACGCGTATGCGTTGCAGTACAACGAGCAGCATGCGGATGCTATTGCGCAGGGCGAGATCGCAGAGAAACCTCTGTCCAGCGCTGAATTTATTGAAAAGGCCAGTGGCATCAAACAGCGCTATACCTATTGCAAGGACGGCATTCTGGATGTGGACCGGATGCGGCCGAATCTGCCGGTGCGCGGTGATGACGAACTGTCCCATCAGGCGGAAATGGCGGTGAAAGCGGCACGGGAAGCCCTGGCGGCAGCGGACAAAACGGCCGCTGACGTAGACATGGTGGTGGTGTCTTGTGCTTACACGCAGCGCGCTTATCCAGCCATTGCCATTGAGGTGCAGCAGGCGTTGGGTATTGAAGGTTTTGGCTTCGACATGCTGGTGGCCTGTTCAGCCGCAACCTTTGCTCTCCACCGCGCTTATGACGCGCTGGCCGCGGGATCTTCCCGCTGCGCGCTGATTATTAATCCTGAATTGACCACACCTCAGGTGAATTTCACGGACCGCGACGGCCACTTCATTTTTGGTGATGTGTGTACGGCAATGGTCATGGAAACGGCAGAGACCTGTACTTCGGCACACAGCTACGAGGTGTTAAGCACCCAGGCGCTGACCCAGTATTCCAATAACATCCGGTCGAATTTTGGCTATCTGTCGTATGCCGACGATTCTGACCCGTATGCAGATGACAAATTGTTTCATCAGAACGGGCGCAAGGTGTTTAAAGAAGTTTGTCCGCTTGCGGCTCAACACCTGACCCAACAGGTGGAAAAAGCCGGGTTCGAAGTGCCTGATATCAAACGTTGGTGGTTACATCAGGCGAACATCAATATGAACGAGCTGATTGCGCGGCGCCTGTTGGGACGTGATCCGGAGTTTCTCGAAGCGCCGATTGTCCTGCACGAGTATGCCAACACCGCATCTGCAGGCTCAATTATAGCGTTTAATCTTTATCACGAAGATCTGCACGCCGGCGATCTTGGTGTGATCTGCTCTTTTGGCGCAGGTTACTCGATCGGTTCGCTGGTCATTCGTAAGCGCTGAGCACAACTTTACGGTACCCCGCTAAGGCTCTGAGTTAACGCTGCTCAAGCCTTGCGGGGTAATCTTCAGACCCAAAGCCCCTGCAAGATCCCTGACGTCAGGATGGTTGATGATGTCCTGTTGCGTACGCGCAGGCAGTAGCCGCTGCCAGCGCAGGTCAGGAGTGATGATTGATTGCCGAATGCTTTGTTCATGTGCTGTCTTGAACGTGCCCTTTAAACTAGACGCGCCAAACTGCATCTGTTGGACTTCGGGTTGCAGGCCCAATTGTGGCATAAGCCGTGCAAGGGTTCGCCGGGGGGCAAATACCATGTCGTGATACGTCACGACGGGCGATGCGCTGGCAGCGCCATGGTTGGCCTGGCGCAGGAACTGACGAATAGTATGGTTTTCAGTCAGCCATTTGTGCACCAGAATGTTGCTGTAACGGGCCAGCAGCAGCTGTGGTTTGTGGCTGCGGCGGCTGGTACGGCAGCGCACTTTAAAGCGTGTCCGCAGCCGTTGGTGATCCTGCGACCAGCGCGCGACTAGTGCTCTGGGGTCGCGGATCAGGTGAATATATTGATAGTTGGTGGGTGACAGCCCCTGATCGGTGGCCAGGACCTGTTGTGCCCAGGCCGGTTTCTTGGAGTTGTCGATCAGCACGCAGTACGGGTCACCGTGAACTAATTGATAGCGCTGCAGCAGCGTTTTATGCCAGGTCTCCGGGGGACTGGCCGCGAGATCTGCGAACAAAGGGTGACAGGCATAGTCAGATTTTATCTTGTCTGTTGTTTCGCTCGTTAAAAGCTTACGGAGTCGATGCAGCTCGCCGACTGAGAAACAGGCGGAGTGCGCCCCCAGCAGGTGTGAGAGCAGATGTGAGCCGCTGTAATTGGTAGCCAGTAAGATCACCGCGCGGGTGTGCTGTGCTGGTACCGGCCCGGTGAGGTCCGTGACATCTGTTACGTGTGATGTCAAAAGCGCACCACCAGGCCGCCTCGCAGCTGCTCCACGTACAGATCGTCCTGCTCGCCGTAACTCACGTACTCCACAAACCAGTGTTTGCCGCGGATACCCGCGCCATACATCGGCTGATGCCATGTGTCATCCAGAGCCTCGTCCAGCAGCTCAGCTTCGCTCAGCCGGAAGGACGCCGCGCCGGCACGCAGGAACAGGTGGAAATCGTCGGCCAGGGGCCATTGTAAGCGGACGGACAACCCAATGGCCTGGCCGGCGAAAGCAGAACGCTCGCCGAAGACACTGAAGTCCGAATCGCTCTCGATGTGGAAAAACTCAGCGTCGAGCGCGAGGTAGCGTGACCATTCATAGCCAAGGATGGCGTTGTAACTGAGCTCGTTGAGATGGGGCCCATCTGAATCGTCAGTGTCAGCGTCGAAGGCCCCCACCGCAAGGCTGAGGGTAAAAGGAGATTCTGCAGCAACAATGCTGCTTAGCGCCAAGCACACGACGGCCAGTGCCGCACTGGCGGAATACCGCCTATTCATCAGTCTCTGTTAATGTTAAGCGGAACGGACGACCGCCGCCGACGGCTTCAGTGGCCACTGCAATGACCCGCTCGCCGCCGTTGGGAAAAATGCGCGCCGGGCCTGCCAGAATGGAGAGTGTGCCTCCGGTGGTCACCACCAGATCGTAAGCGGTGGCGCCGACTGTGACCGACACACCCTCGAGATAACTGACACTGGTCGCGGCCGGGGTTGTGGTAGACAGCGTATCACCCAAGGGCAGGGTGTAGAGATCAACGACGTTAATGTCCTCGTCATCAGTTTCGCGCAGGGCGTTGATAAAATGGATGTTCAGCGCGTTAGCGACACTGCGCACATCCATTTCGTTGGCACGAATGGAGACGTCGTCTTCCAAGGCCGACCCGGCGACAATGATGCTGTATGCAGTATCCGCGGCCAGGGATACCGTGGTGGTTAAAGAAGACGCTGAAGCGTTAGGGGTCACCACCTCAACGTCAATAAAATCTGGGGCCAGCCGCACGGCGTTGCTGACGGCGTCGAGGCTGAGAATTTCGTCCAGGACTACTTCACCGGTGGCAGACACATCGATTTGCACCTCAGCATCTGCCACATCGTTTACGGCATTAATCATCCGCAAACTGGCGTTGGCGAGCTCGTTTGGAAACACTATGACCGAGGCGTCTCGCACAATAAACAGAGCAGGGCTGTCGGGGTCTGGACCGACGCTGCCATTCACCACGATGGTGTTGCGGGTGCTTTCACCGATGGTCACCGTGCCGGAGTCGTACAGCAGCTCGCTGCTGCCATCCGCAGTGAGGCGCACGGTATAGTCTGTGTCTTCAGCAAAATCGAGAATCTGGGGGTCCGATATATTGCCAGCCACCACGGTTGCCACCGTGGTAGCCGTCGTCAGTCCTTCGTTGGTGTCGCCCAGATAAGTCGTTACTGTGTCCTGGGAAAGATTGATAACCTGGACTTCGAACTCTTCTTCGGTGTCGGTTACATTCCCTTCGTCTTTGTCGTACCAGGTCAGCTGGCTGTTGGCGTAAGTCCCGTGGAGCACACCCTGATAGATCGTGTTGTCACGCACGTCTATTTCGCTGTTCAGAAAACGTTCGTCGAAGCCGGTCTCTGGGTCTTCGAAGAAGACTTCGATGGTATAGGTGCCCCTGCTCAGGGAGACCAGGTTGGAGGCTTGTTGGAAACCGAAAACGGAAACGGTTTCAACCAGATCGTCGTCACTGTCATTAATCTCCACGCGAAACTGTGGAGAGTCTGGCATGCCATTAATCAGCTGCACCTGACCGGTTCCATCACTCGAGCTGCTGCTACTGCTGCCGCACCCGGTTACGGTTGCCATAAGCAACGCGAGGAGCAACAGAATGGGCAAAGAGACAGGGGCCAGGGCGTGGCGCCGCGAGTCTTGAGGGGACATGGGCATGCTTGGTACTCCAGAAATCGAGCCGCGATTAAAGCCCAATTACCTGGCCGCAACTTTTAAGAACGGCTAAGAACGCTTAAGAACTGTGAAGGCGCCGGGTTTGCAGCGACGCTCAGACTGTCTTAAGAAAAGTTAAGCGCTTGCGCATCTGTCGGCGAAGGGGCGTATATTTTGTGCCTGGATAGCTGAGGTAGCCGCATTGAGGTTGTTGCTGGTAGACGATGACGAAGAATTTGCCGCAGGGCTCGCCCGTTTTCTGGCGCGACATGACATAAACACCGTGCTGGCTGGGGATGCTGCCGCTGCCCGTCAGGCATTGTCCAAAGCCCAATTTGATGTGGTTGTGTTGGACGTTATGTTACCCGGCGAAAGTGGTTTTGACTTTCTGCCCTCTCTGCGCGCCATGAGCAACGTGCCAGTGATTATGCTCACTGCACTAAGCGAAGAAGACGAGCGAGTCACGGGCCTGGACCTGGGTGCGGATGATTACGTGACCAAACCCTTCAGCGCCAAAGAGTTGGTTTCGCGCCTGCGCGCGGCCCATCGGCGTTATCAGCTGGGACAGTCAAACCAGGAGTTTGTGCTGGATGATCTGCACCTGATGCCGCGCCAGTATCGGGCCCGTGTGGGCGGTGTGGATGTGCCGCTGACGGCAGCGGAATGCCGCATCCTGCAACTACTACTGCAGGCTCGTGATCGTGCCGTGCCTCGGGAAACACTGTACACCGAGGCTTTGTTTCGTGATGAATCACCGCTGGATCGAAGCCTGGATGTACATATGAGCAATCTGCGCCGTAAACTGGGCCCACACCCCACCAAGGGCACCCGCATCAAAGCGATACGCGGGCGCGGTTATACGTTGACGGCATGATGTACAGCTTATTCTGGAAATTCTGGGCCGCTATGCTGCTGGCGGTTCTTGGTACTTTTGTGACGAGCGCGCTGGTGATGAGCCAGTGGCAGCGTTTTGAATCTTATGCCCAGGCCCAGGGCCGCCCCCACGTGTTGTTGCAGACCCTGGCCGGAGATATTGAGCGTGTCCTGCATGACCCCCAGGCGCTGCAGGTGGTGCTCGAAAACAACGCGATGAGCGAATTTGGTCAGGTTTACCTCATTGATCCCACGGGTGCTGATGTATTGAACCGGCCAATTCCGGCAGACATCACCATGAGCGACCCGACCCGTTCCGAGGAAATGGGTGCAACCCCGGCGCCAGCGCCGCTGATCCTGGCGCGCGCCATCCGTGCCGACAACGGCGCCCAGTACTTTATGATTTTTCGCTTTGACTGGCCCCGCCATCCGGTGTGGGTGTTGTTTCGCTGGTTCGGTTTGACCTGGGTGCTGATCGCATCGCTTGTTGTGTCGGGTCTTGTATCCGCCTGGCTGGCGACGATTGTGGTGCGGCCCATCAAGAAGCTGGTGGCGGCCAGCGACCGCCATGGCCGGGGGGAATTTGACGCCCGCATTGAGCAGAACCTGTTGTTGCGCCGGGATGAAATTGGCGAGTTGAGCCGGCAGTTATCGACCTCCGCTAAACAAATAGAAACCCTGATGCATCGACAGAAAGACTTTCTGCGCGATGTTTCCCATGAGGTGCGAACCCCGCTGGCGCGGCTGCAAGTGGCGGCGGAGAGTGTCGAACTGGATCCCGGTGATGACCGGGCCGTGGCGCAAATTCAGCGCGAAGTGGAGGTGATTGATCAGCTGGTGCAGGACATTCTGCATCTCTCCCGCTTGGACCGCGTGCAACCCAGCCATCATTTTGAACCCGTTTCGCTAACCCACCTGCTGACGGAATGTATCGAAAGCGCTGAACCGCTGGCCAGCCGCAAACAGGTAGCCTTGAAGCCACACTTCGACGCTGAAGGACCTCTGCGCGTGCGCGGCGTGTCCGTGTTGCTGCAGCGGGCGGTGGACAATCTGCTGACCAACGCATTGCGTTATTCACCGGCGCAGTCCACGATTGAAGTGGCGTGCCAGCGGGAAGGGTCGGTGTGCTGCGTACAGATTGGTGATGAAGGCCCCGGGGTGCCCAGCGAAAACCTGCAGACCATTTTTGAACCCTTTGTGCGACTCGATGCGGCGCGGCAACGGGAAACCGGTGGATTTGGTTTGGGCCTGCCGCTGGTGCGGCGCATTGTTGAGTTGCACCAGGGGTCCATTACCGCGTGCCGCAACCATCCCTCAGGCTTGCGCCTGAAAGTCTGGCTGCCATTGGAGCGGCCATTGGAAGAGACCGTATGAAAAAACTCATCTACTGCGCCCTCCTCTGCGCCTTCAGCGCCTCCGTGTTTGCTGAGCAACCTCCGCTCGTGGCGCATGAAAAATCCGTCGAGGTGCCCAAACTGGAAACCCGCATCATCAAAGCCGACCCATGCCGGAACAGTGATTGTGAACCGGCCTATCGGCTGCCGCCGGAACAGCTGGAGCAACTGCGCGACCTGAACGCGCAAGCGCCAGGTGAGGTGATTCACATGGCCCCGCCGGCCGGCCAGGAACCGCCACCCGCCAGAGACTTCTAAACTGGTACGGTCGTTGCATCCTCTTGCAGGGAACAGGTGCCTGAAAACTAGAGGCAATTTGATGGGAGTTATAGC
>JBCCUW010000003.1:0-32024 GCA_039196385.1 Pseudomonadota bacterium | reverse complement strand
TGGCGTTCCAATCTTCTACAGTGTCTGGGTGAGATCAAATAGACTGCAAATTGAACGTCACGAAGTCAGGGTATTTGACGCCATTGTCGAGGCCGCGGGATTCAGCCGGGCGGCAGAGCGCCTGAACCTTTCGCAATCGGCTGTCAGCCAGACCATGGCGAATCTGGAACACAAGCTGGGCACCCAGTTACTGCTGCGTGGCCGGACCCCGGAACTCACCGAAGCGGGACGACGTTTGTACAGTTACACCCGGATGCTGCTGAACGAAGAAAGCCAGACTTTGCAGGATATTGAACTGATCCGCACCGGAGCACTGTCTACTTTGAACCTGGCCACCAACTCCATGGTCAACCGCTATTTCGCCCGCACCCTGATGCTGGAATTCTGTGCTGACAATCCCCTCACTCGCTTGAAGCTGGACGTAGTGCCGAGTAAAGAAATTATCTATGGGGTGGATGATGGACGGTGGGAGTTAGGCTTCGGGCCATTCCAAAGCGATATGCCCAAGCATTTTGCGCTGCGAATTTACTTTGAAGAGCAACGCATTCTGGCGGTGCACAAGAATCATCCAGCCTACCACCGGTTAATGCAGAACCCCTCCGAGGAGTTGGCCAATACCACATTGTTAACCTCCTATCTGGACGAAGCCACCCGACGGCCCGAAGGCGGCCGTTTGAGCAGCCAGTTTGCCGCCGTATGGGAGGTGAGTAATCTGGATCTGCGCCTGGCGCTGGCAGAGGAAGGCAAGGGTGTCACGTATTTGTCTGATCGTCTGCTGGCAGATACTCCGGGCATGGAAGCCATTCCCGGCCTGGATGCGGCTAACATTCCAAGACACGTTGGTGTTTACTATAAAAAACACGAAGCGCTGTCGACTGGGGCTCAACATTTCCTGGCGCTATGCGATCGCCACTTCGAAATCCTGCGTTCAACCTAGTTAAAAAGTCGACATCGTCAGAAGGAACCTATGCATATAGCCCGCAGCATTGTCACGGAAGAGCCTTTTGCCCAACACCTGGGCGTACAATTGGAGCACCTGGCCGAGGACGAAGTGATCGTGCGCTTGCCGTATCACAACAGTCTTGGCGTGGGTCGGGTGCACGGCGGTGCCATCAGCGCACTGGTCGATATTGCCGCGACCGCCTGCTTCTGGGCACACCCGGCGCTGACCGATGCAGCCCGTGGCGCGACCGTGGGCTTTACTATCAACTTCCTGAGTCTTGTCGTTGCCACTGATCTGTTTGCCCGGGCCACGATCAGACGCCGCGGCGGCACCCTGTGCACGGGTGACGTCTCCATTCGCAATAGTGATCAGCAAGAAGTAGCCACAGCCATTGTCACCTACAAACTGACTGCGTAAGCCTTCCGCAAAACGGCCTTTGGCTGGCCGCGCAGCAGTGCTACTCTTCACCCTCAAACGTAACGCAAAGCAGTTTGTCCAAGCGAATCGTTTGTGCGTGCCAGTAAGCTCTATGAAGCACGCGGCCATTTAAACTCAGGAGAGCAGATTAATGTCAGAAGACAAACCTACAGACAGTGCAGATCAAGCCAGCACGGCACCGGCCGCAGCGAGCGCATCCGCAGAAGCTTCCGCACCACCACCCGCTGCTGACACGGTTGATGATGCAGAAGCCCGCCAGTGGGCGATGATTGCGCATCTATCCGCCTTAGTGGGGTTTATCATCCCATTCGGCAACATCATCGGCCCGCTTGTTGTGTGGCAGATAAAGAAGGACATGCCCTTCGTTGAAGAACAGGGCAAAGAAGCCCTGAACTTTCAGATTACTGTCAGCCTGGCAGCGATCGTCTGTTTCATCCTGATGTTTATCCTTATTGGCGCCTTGTTGCTGCCAATTCTGGGGATTGCCGCCATTGTCTTCACCATTATTGCAGCCATCAAAGCCAACGGCGGCGAGCACTATGAATATCCACTGACGCTGCGTCTGGTCAGTTGATACCGGCAGGCTGACCCGGCGCGTTCTGGCGCACTGAAACTCCGTGTCGCTGACCGCCGCCGATATCGAAAATGCAGCCGCACGCTTGCATGGGCACAGCGTGCGCACGCCGTTGTTGCGTCACCCCGATTTAGACGCCCGTTGCGACGCTCGGATATGGCTTAAACCCGAGTGCCTGCAACGCAGTGGGTCATTTAAATTTCGGGGCGCGTTTAATGCTTTGAGCCGGCTGAGCCCAACTCAGCAACAGCGCGGCGTGCTGGCCTGGTCTTCAGGCAATCACGCTCAGGGCATTGCTGCTGCTGCCGCGCTGCTGGGCATCAAGGCAACCATCGTCATGCCGGCGGACGCGCCGCAGATCAAACTGATGAATACCCGGGCACTGGGTGCAGAGGTAGTTTGTTATGACCGCTACCGTGAGAGCCGCGAAGCAATCGGCACTAACCTGGCAGAGCAAAGCGGTGCAACCATTATTGCCCCGTACGACAATTATGACGTGATGGCAGGCCAGGGCACCTGTGGTCTGGAAATTGTCCAGCAATTGCAGTCCCCGCCAGAACTCGCTGGGCAAAGCGCTGCAGACGCAACGCTGGATAGTCTGCTGATTTGTTGCGGTGGCGGGGGATTGAGCGCCGGCATCACCACTGCATTTGCTCACTACAGCCCAGACACCCAGTTGTATGCCGTAGAACCCGAGCACTACAACGACCATGCGCGCTCATTGCGCAGCGGTCGGCGCGAATCAAATCCCACCGAGCTACCGCCTTCAATCTGCGACGCTTTGCTGGCGCCTGCTCCTGGACGGTTGACGTTTCCGATCAATCAGACACATCTTGCCGGGGTGCTGACGGTCAGCGACGATATGGTGAAAGAGGCGATGCGCTATGCCTTCCGCGTACTGAAACTGGTGGTAGAGCCCGGCGGCGCCGTCGCACTGGCAGCCTTGTTAAGCCAGCAGGTGGATGTCCGTGATCAGCGCGTCGGCGTGATCATCAGCGGAGGCAATGTGGATCCCGAGCTGTTCGCGAACATCATCAGCAAGTATTGACCCTCAGGTCTGACCCTCAGAACTGACCTCAGGCCTGAAACGCCAGGTCATTCACCTCGATCAGATTAGCAGCACCGCTGACCATGGCCTGTCGATGCGCTTCCTGCCGCGGGAGAATGCGCGCAAAATAAAATTCCGCTATGTCGACCTTGCTTTGTCCGTAGTCGGAATCTGCGCTGGCGTCTGTCAACATCTGCTGACCGGCCACCGCCATCTTGGCCCAGAACGTGGCCAGCACCGCATAACCGCTGTAAAACAGATAGTCGACGCTGGCTGCCCCCACCTCTTGCGGGTCCTGCATCGCCCGGGCACCTACATCCATACTGATGTGCGCCCATTGCTCGTGAATCTCGGTCAATTTTTCCTGAAAATGCGGGAAGTCCGTCGCACACTGTGCAGCCACCTGCAGCATGTAGTCACCAAAAGCCTGCAGACCGGCGCCCTGCTGCCCCAACATCTTACGCCCAACCAGGTCCAGCGCCTGAATGCCGGTGGTGCCTTCATACAACAGAGCGATACGCAGGTCGCGCACATACTGTTCAACCCCGGTTTCTTTGATGTAGCCGTGCCCGCCAAAAACCTGCACAGCATGGTTAGCACATTCAAAGCCCAGTTCGGTTAACAGCGCTTTGGCAATAGGGGTTAGAAAATCCAACTGCAGCTGGGCTTTTTCGCGAGTTGCGCTATCGGCGCCATGGCGAGTAGTTTCGACCAGCTGTGCAACGTAGTAGACCATGGCCCGACCACCCTCGATAATGGCCCGTTGGGTCAGCAGCAAACGCCGCACATCCGGATGTACCAGGATCGGATCCGCCGGTTTGTCCGGTAATTGGGGTCCCGCTAACGAACGCATCTGCAGCCGTTCGGCAGCGTACACGCTGGCTTTGTTAAACGCCGCCTGCGCCACGCTGACACCCTGCAAGCCAACGGCCAGCCTGGCTGCGTTCATCATGGTGAACATATAGCGCATGCCTTTGTGTTCTTCACCCACCAGATAGCCTACCGCGTCTTCAAACAACAGTTCACACGTGGCATTGCCATGGATACCCATTTTTTCTTCGATGTTGCCGCAGGTTACCCGGTTGCGGCTGCCATCCAGATCCACCTTGGGTACCACAAACATGGAGATACCACGCGTGCCGGCTGGCGCATCTTCAGTGCGCGCCAGCACCAGGTGGACAATGTTTTCCGCCATGTCATGTTCACCGGCGGAGATGAAAATTTTTGTCCCGGAGATGCGATAGGTGCTATCCGCCTGCAGTTCCGCGCGGGTACGCGCAAGACCCACATCGGACCCGGCATGCGGTTCGGTCAGGCACATGGTGCCCGTCCATTCACCGGTCAACAGCTTCGGCAGAAACTGACCTTTCTGTTCCGCTGAACCGTGTTCCGCCAGCGCCGCAATGCAACCCCGTGACAAGCCTGGGTACATGGTCCAGGCCATGTTGGCCGTGCAGGTAATTTCTTCCATAAGAAAGCCAAACGCTTCAGGCATGCCCTGACCGCCGTATTCCGGTTCACCACACAAACCCGCCCAACCGCCGGCAATATACTTCTGATACGCCTCTTTGAACCCTGCCGGAGTGGAGACTTCACCATCCTGCAAACGACAACCGGCGTCCCCCGGCGCGTTGATCGGGGCCAGTTCAGCCTGCGCAAACCGATCAGCTTCCTCCATGACCATCTGCATGGTGTCGCGGTCTGCCACATCCTGCAAACCCAGGGCCGCGTAATGCGTGCTGTAGTCCAGGACATCGTAAAGGACAAACTGAATATCGTTCAGGGGTGCTGACATGTTGGCTCTCCGAGCGCTGCTAAAACTATATTTCGTGTGTGCTGACCGATGGATTTTACACGCCAGGACCCCACGTGATCTGCGGCACGGTTAATGTCCTGATGCCGTACCACAGCGGCCAGTTTGTGCAGTCACTCACAGTTGGCGCCAAACCTGTGTAAATAGGCAATTTGCGTTACCATCAACCCCGCAGATTATAGCGGGAGCAAATTTGCTGAACGAGGGGTTACTGTCACTGGCGACCTGGCTGGACAGCCACAGCTGGAGCACTCAACTGCATGAGTCGCTGTATATGTACGCGTGGATAGAAACCACCCACGTCCTGACCCTGATGTTATTTCTGGGCATGCTGATTATCATCGATCTGCGCATGCTGGGGGTGATTTTCACAGATACACCCGCAGCCAAAGTAGCGGCTCAACTGGACCTGCCCATGCTAATCGGATTCTGCCTGATGCTGGCCAGTGGCCTGGCGCTTTACTACGCCATTCCGGTACGCACGACGCAAAGCGTGTGGTTTCGCCTGAAGATTATGCTGCTGATAGCAGCAGGCGTTAACGCCTGGCTGTTTCGAGCCCGCATGCGCGCATCCGTAGGCACCTGGGATATGGACCGTGTGCCACCGCGCCACATTCGTTTGAGCGCAGGCCTATCGCTAATGTTGTGGGCGGGTGTGGTTATCAGCGGCCGCACCATTGCTTATGACTGGTATGACTGCCACAAGCAATTGCCCGACTGGTTATACCAGGTCGCAGGCTGTGTTCACGAACTGGCGGCCGAAACGTGATCGATCTGCTGCCCCTGTTCAACTGGCTGGATACGTCCTTGCTCGCCACCGCTGCCAAAGCTTACGGCGGCGTATTCGCGTTTGTACAAATGTTACACCTGCTGGCCATGGCCACCCTGGGAGGCATGGTACTGGTGGGTGATCTGCGCCTGCTGGGCCTGGTCATGACAGACACGCCATCGGAAACGGTCATTGCCAACACCCAGAGGGGTTTCGGCATTGCGCTGCTGGTCATCATTTTAAGCGGCGTGTTTATGAGTGCGGCAGTGGCCATGAAGTTGTACTACAACGAAATGTTCTGGGCCAAGATGATCGGGCTGAGCATTGGTGTGTTATTTTACTATGCCGTCCGCCGACCGCTGCTGGACGCGGATCACAGCAGCATCAACCCAATTACCCTGCGGACGACAGCACTAGCCTCAATGACCCTCTGGATCAGCGTCGCTGCCTGCGGTCGCTGGATTGGTTTCTCCTGATGCTCTCTCGATGTTTTGAACTGTTGAAAGTCTTGTTATGTCCCCACGCCGCCGCGAAATAATTGCCGTAACCGCTTCCCTTATGGTGCTGCTTCTGGCCGGATGGTTCTGGAGTGCCCAGATCCAGGACGTCCTGGAATTGCTGGAAATGGCTTACGGCTGAAAACCCAGCACAAAACCTCAATTTTACGTCAACAATCCGTCAACATTTCCTCAACAGTGATGCAGTTCGCGACGTAGTGCTTACAAATGCCGTAAATTTGACGGCGAACTTGGTGCGGGATGACCAGAAATCAATCACCGCCTTCTTTCTAAATGTGACAAAGTTCTCAACTGTTAACGGAGTATCAAACAAATGAGAAAACGAGCAGTAAATTTGCTTAAGAAAGTAGCTGTTGGCGGCGCCTTGGTAGCCATGACTTCAGGGGCCTACGCCGCTGTTGATGGCACCCTGGGTGCAACTTCAACGGGTAGCTTTGACATTTCCCTGACGGTGAATGGGGCGGTTAAAATATCGAATCTTTCCGATATGACCCTGCCGCCTTTCTCTGGCAGCGACGTGTCTAACACGCAAACAGCCTGTGTTTACAGCAACAGCACCGGCGGTAACTACAACGTCACCGCCACCGCAACCGGCGCTTCTTTTGACCTGAATGGCACTGGTGGCAGCATCCTCTACAACGTTGAATACGACGACGGTTCCGCCGGTGGTTTTGTGGGTCTGACCCACGGCAACGCCGCTGCAATGACCAACGCAAGCGCTACTGATGACGATTGTGGCGGCAGTGGCAGCAACGCCACGGTTCGCGTATCTGTCGACGCAGCTGACGCTGCTGCAGTACCCCAGGGCAGCTACACGTCTACCCTGACCCTGCTTGTTGCGCCTATCTGATCCGCCTGCGGGCAACTGGATCAGCACACTGCAGCCCGGCCCGTGCCGGGTTGCAATGTGAATCCACTTACCAGTTACGGTTTTTATCCGCCGCTCTTGTGAACATGACGTCACAACCAACCCAATCTCAATGCACTAGGCGCAAACGATGTTCGCGCAGACGAATTCTAGCCATCTGGCTGACCAGTCTGTTATGCAGTTTGGGGGCAAGCTACACCTGGAGCGCCCAGCAGGGCAGCACCGGTACCAGCTCCAGCGGCGACATCACCATCAACTATATTCAGGGTCTCAACACCCGTATCACCGGCTTCCGCGATATGCCACTGGGCACCTGGAGCGGTACCGGACCCCTTACAGCAAACGATAACTTGTGCATCGGCCGCAGCGGTGTCGGCTTCTTCGGTTCCGGCGCATATCGTATTCTGGCGCAGGGTGACGGTGAACCGGGCGACCCGTCTGCGTTTACCCTAAGCAATGGCGCCACCCGCATCAGCTACAACGCATACTTCAACGATCAAACCGGTACCGCCAATCGGCAACAGTTGACTGCAGGACAGCAGTTAACCGGCCAGAGTGGCTTTGGTTTCTGGATGGTCCTGAATCTGATCTTCGGTTGCAGTGTGAACAACGCCAACATCTCCATTGAAGTCCCCGCCTCTGAACTGGCCAGCGGCATCGGTACCTACACCGGCACCCTGACCCTGACTCTGATTCCCGAATAGAACGTCGTGTCAGCATCTCGTCTGATCCTGGCTTTCATTTGCTGTCTGCTGTCAGTTCCGACCAATGCAGCCACGCTGCAAATTACTGAGTTGCAGGATGTTAACCTGGGTGAAGTACCCCTTGGCACCGACCGGGTGCGCCAACGCATGCGTTTCTGCGTGGCCATGAATCCCGGTGGGCCTTTTCAGATTACCGCCTTCGGCAACCAGGTAGATGGCCGCTTTGTCCTGAGTAACGGACTCGGATTGGAACAGGGCATCAGCTTTGATCTGTATGCCAGCAGTCGCGCTCGAGGTCGTGGCCGCAGACTGACGCCAGGTTTTCCGCTGACCGGCCTGAACGCCAGGCCACCCCGGCCCAACGGAGAATGCCGGCCACCCTTTGTACAGATGCGCGTGATCGTCGATCGCAACGATTTACGCACCGCAGGCAGCGGTCGTTACAGCGCTCAGATTGAATTGACCGTGGCGCCGGAATAAGCAAACTGCTCAGCTTTCAGGCTGACAGGTCAGTTCACGGTACACCACCAGGCCGTTTTCCGGCTCCTGCGGCGGACGCTGCACAATACAGGTATCACCCTGACGGGTGCGCATGACCAACGGGGCATCATGGCTCACTTCCACTTGAAACCAGCCACGCTCATCGGTCATGCCGAAACCTTCCACATTCACCACCCGCGCCCGGGCAACCGGCGTCCCATCCGCCCACAAGGCCTGCCCGATCAGCACCATCAGTTCGCTGGCATGAAACTCAACCGTCTCGACATTACCCGGATACAGGGTCACCGTCTGTGGCGCTTCGTCATAGCCGATAATGCCATCACCCAGGGGTTTGATGCGCACGTCGTAACTCTCATAGGGCCGCAGCGAAATCACATTGGGCTGCCCTGACCAGGTGTGCCCGACCACTCGATTACCCACCAGCACCGCAAACTTGCCGTTGAAGTCGCCATTCACCCGCACAATGACCGCACCTGCGTTACTGCCACCATCACCAAAGGTGGTACCGCCTGCGGCATGCACCACGCTGAAGCGATTGTTCAAGGCATAAAACAAGTCGCTCTGCGAGCGATTGCGCTGGTAACCGAACTCAAAATCAGATTGCTGATTGGTCTGCGGGGTATACCGCACACCAACTGCGCTGCGATCACCGGTGTGCTCTGCGTACACCGCCTGATTAACCACACCCAGCAGCGGCACGTCCTGCGGACGCTGCCAGCGGCCGGTCAGTTCCGGGGTCAGACCGGAGTCCAGCCCGTCTGCATAACGTAGCCGCGGCTGCAGCGTTGCGGACCGTCCACCACCGGGTTGCCAGCGCAGGTTGATACCGATTCTTATCCAGTTCTGTTCATTACCCACGCCGCCGTCAATCTGCAGATCCGCGGTCATGCCGGTGTGACGGGTGCGGTTTTTGAAGACTGCCCCCAGGTAAGAGAAGCCAAAGTCTTTCTCCTGCAGGCCAAAGCGATTGTTGTACCGCCCGCGGAGAAACAGCCGGCCATCACCGAGCGGGAAACCCACACTGGCGAAAGCCTGTGTGTAACCGCCACGGGTGATGGCGTACTCACCCGCATCAGTCTGGTTACCATCACTGTCACCGCTGACATGGCGCACATCAAAGTTGGCGAACAGATTCTGGCGCTGGATACCACCGCGCAGAATCAGCCCGAAGTTATGTTCGGAGGTGAGCATCGCACCGCCATAGAGATGCCAGCCCGGTTGCAACCAGAACACCCCGGATTGCGCCGCCGCCTGACCGTTGGCAAACAGCGCTTCGTTGTCCCAGGCCAGATTCTGCTGCACCCGATGGCTGACCCCGCCACGCAACCACGTGCCGGGCGCGGAACGCGGTACACCACGTTCCAGATTGTTTAATAACTTGCCGCCCTCAAGATACAGTTGCGGTTCATGGAGCGGTGGCAACTGGCCGCTACGGACAAAAAACTGAGTCTGAGTCTGACTCGCCCCGCTGACCCCCTCCGTACGGATGGTGATGTCATAAGCCCCGTCCGGCAAAGCGGCCGTGTCCAGCTGCTGGTTACCCGCCGCGTAGAACTGCGAGTCGAGCAGTTCGTTACCGCGAAACACATCCACCCGGCTGCGCTCCTGCAGAAACAGGTAAATGGGTGTGCCCAGTGCATGATCCAGGTCAGTACGGGTTTTGGTGGAGGTAGCCAACCGAAAGCCAAGCACATCCACGTCGCTGGCAAATGATAGATTACGGCTCTGGGTGCGAAAGCTACCCACCTCATATTCCAGATCCCGGCCGTCGCGCTGCCAGGCCAGTTCATATAGAGATGCGCCTTCATCTGTAAGCCCATACCGTGAGCGCAGGCGTGATCTGTTGTGCGCCAGAAAAGACTCGCTGGTCAGATTGTACTGGCGTTCACCTCCGGTACCCGATGCGCTGAGACGGATGTTGTGCAGCGCTGAAGTACCGCTGCTGGGTTGGGGCAAGTAACGTTCCACCTGCAAAGGATGCACAAGCAATTCAGCAGCATTTACAAACAGATGCAGCCGGAAACGATTTTCATCAAATATGACTGCGGCCTGATCGGGATAGAGCCGCCCGCATTCAGCGCGTCGGCTGGTGGTGCACAGGTGTTCCGCGTTTGTCGGCAGGGGTCCGCTTAAGACCTGCGCAATACGCTCTGGGTCTTTCAGATTCGGTATCAACTGCAGTGCTGCCAGCGGGTTGGTTATGGTGACCTGATAAGGATCAAATTCCACAAATACACTGGCCAGGTATTCCCCGCCATAGTACAGGTCCGCCTCCGTTGTCTGCACCGCACTGAGATCCTCAAAACCGGGGGGTGGCGCGGCAGATACGGTAAATACCGCATCCGTGGCAAGCGTGTCGGCAGAGTGAGTATCCGCAGAGAGTGTCCCGTCAGCTTGTTTACCCGCAGCGTGCGCGCCGCCCACGCCCCCTCCACACAGGAGAACCAACAGGACAGCGCACAACTGAATGGCGGACAGTGGCTTCAGACGCCTTGCGACCAGCACGGGGACGGTCCCAACAGTTTACCCCCTTAGGGATACTGCTCAATAAAGTTGCGCGAGCCAACACTCTGATAGTAGGTGACCGGTAAGTCTTCGGGCAGATCCAATGTCCATTCGTTGCCTGGATACATGCGCTTGCCGGGCAGTGCCGTACATTGTTCTTTAGGCATATCCGGAGTGACACACTGATAACCTTCACGCAACAGCACGTTGGTATTGCCGTTATTGCGCATGACCAGCTGCTGGCCCTGACGTTCGACCTGCAGATCGGGTTGCGGGTTATTAGGGTAAACAATGGCCAGAATCTCATACCCAACCAGAATCTTTACGCCACTCTGCTCAGCACTCTCCAGCGGCCCTGCAACCGGACGGGCAGCAATGCGATAGATGCGTTCGGAAAAGCTGGGGCCAAGTTTAACCAGGCGGATCACCTTGGTGGCGCCCGGCGGTACGATGAGTTTATTCGGCGTTACCAGCAAGCCAGCATCGCGCGGATCGGAGATTGGGCTGCGATCTTCCTGCGCGGTGCCGGCGGACAGTACTACGGCCGGTTCGATCTCAACGTACATCGGCTCACTACCGGTATTGGATATTTCCACGTCCTGACGCGTCGGCTCACCAGGCTCGAAGTGCACAATCACGTTGCTCAACACCATGTTGCCGAATGCTGAAGGGCTAGCCCACGCAGAGCACAACGCAACGCAAAGTAGGCAGGCAATCGAAACCATTCTGTTTTTAAAGATGTCCATAAGATGGCTGTATTCCTTGACAGTTACTTGACCCAGTTCTGGCCACAAACGTCATTTTAAAGGCAGCCAGGGGCGGCAATGCGGACTGCATCACAAAACCAGGTGCACAGCGCCAAAAAACAGTAGCGGCGGGACAAGAATGGCTAAGAAACACGTCAGGCCCGATAGCAGGTACAATTTTCGTCAATTATTTGACACCCCAACACAGCAGGTGAAGCTAACGTGAGTACTCAGGACCCCCAGGCTGTTGGACAGCCACAGACTCTGTATGAAGAAAAAGACGGCATCGCAATCATCGCCATTAACCGTCCCCACAAAAAGAACACGCTGACTGATCAGGTTATCCAGGGCATTGCCGACGGCGTCGACCGGGCCGCGCGCAGTCCGGATGTGGCGGCCATTGTACTGCGCGGTGTTGGCGATACGTTTACCGCCGGGTACGATCTGACCGCCCGGGGAAGTTGGGATGTGCCTTATGCGAGCCGTCCTGTCGAACAGCGCGAAGGCGCCTGGGATCCCGTCCAGGACCTGCAGTTCATGGGTAACAACGTTAAACGGTTCATGAGCATCTGGCAGTGCCCGAAGCCGGTGCTGGGCGAGGTCAAAGGCTGGGCCGTAGGCGGAGCCACCGATCTGGTGTTGTGTTGCGATCAGCTGTACATGGCGGACGACGCGCATATCGGTTACGCCCCAAGCCGCATCTTTGGTACCCCGACCACCATGTTATGGGTGTACCGCCTGACTCTGGAACACGCCAAGCAGTTCCTGCTGACCGGGCGCGCCATCGACGCACCAACTGCACACCGCATCGGCCTGGTTTCACACGTTGTGCCCAGCGCGGAACTGAGCGACTTCATCGAAGCTGAAGCGCGCCTGTATCAGAACATACCCGCCAACCAGCTGGCTCTGAACAAACTGCTGATCAATCAGGCATACGAAAATATGGGGCTGGGCACCAGTCAACTGCTCGGCACGCTATTCGACGGGATTACACGCCACACGGAAGAAGCTTATCGCTGGCAGGAGTCTTTTGCGGAGCGGGGTTTTCGGGAGGTGATTCGCGAGCGGGACAAACCCTGGGCCGATTATGGAGAAAAACCGGGAGAGGACACTTCCCGCCGGGAATAGGGTAGAGTTAAGGGCCTGGGGAGGAATGCATGGCAGTAAAAAAAGGGTCCGGTGGGCAGCTGAGCACCGAAGCGCAGCTGAATAATTATCAACTGGCGTCTTATGGCGCACCTTCAATGCCGCTTTCGATGGTCACGCTGCCACTGGCGGTGTACCTCACTCCGGTTTACGCAGATTCAGATGGTTTTGGCCTGAGTCTGGCGTTTGTCGGACTGGTGCTGGCCTTGTCCCGGGTTTTCGACGGCATCACCGACCCGCTGATCGGCTTTTACTCCGACCGCATTCGCACGCGCTGGGGCAGGCGCAAGCCGTTCATGCTGTTGGGCACCCCAATTTTTGTGGCCGGTGTCTGGCTGTTATGGATCCCGCCCATTGAATTTTCCGAAATTCAGCTGCTCGGCATCACCATGAACTCAGGTTACCCGTATCTGCTGGGTGTACTTGTGTTGATGTACGTAGGGGCCACTATCAAGGATGTGCCTTACTCCGCGTGGGGTGCAGAGCTGGCGAAAGGTTACAACGAACGCACGCTGATCATGAGCTGGAAAGAAGCGTTTACGGTATCCGGTTCGCTAATTGGCGCCATGACACCAGCCATCATTATTTTCTGGGGTTACACCAAGCCCATTGATGCGGTGTTTTTCCTCTCTATCGGCGTGGCCATTCTGATGCCGATCCTGATTCTCAACCTCGTCAGTTTTGTGCCCGAACACGAGGTCAAAGAATCTGGTGAAGCGCGCTTAAGTATTCGCGAGAGTTTCAAATTCGTCTGGCAGAATGAGCCCTATCGGAAGCTGGTCATCATTTTCCTGTTTTCCACCATCGGCTCCGCCATGACCAACTCACTGAGCTTCTTTTTTGTGAAGCACGTGCTGTTGGCGGGTGATCTGTACGGGTTCTACCTGGCGCCCTATTTCATCTCGCAGATTGTCGCTATTCCTCTGTGGTTCAAATTGTCACGACGCATCGGTAAACACCGCGCCACCATGGTCGCAATTTTTTGGTACGCCCTATGGTCATGTTTCATTCCATTGATCGCCATCGCACCACAGGCCTGGTTTGAAGCTTTTGAACTGACCCGGATGCTAAGCTTTCTGCCGGATACCTGGCTGGCTGGGCTGGATGCCCGTTTTGCCGACACACCCACCGGCAAGTTTGCGTTTTTTATTGGCATTATGTGTCTGAAAGGCAGCAGCATCGGCGCACTGAGCGCGCTCCCCTACGCCATGGCTGCAGATGTCGTGGACCTGGACAGTGCCCGCACAGGTAAGCGACAGGGTGGTGCGTACTTCAGTATCTGGACCATGACCCGCAAGCTGGCGTACGCCCTGGGCCTGGTGGTCGGGACCACAGCGGCAACCTACGTCGGGTTCAATTCTCTGGCGGACCCAGTGAATGAGCCCAATAGCTGGAACTCACTGATCTGGTTAGCCTGTTTGTATTCGATCGTACCCGCATTGTTTAAGTTCATTGCGGTGCCGATGTTGTGGAACTACTCGCTGACCGAAGAGAGCCTGGCGGAAGTACAACGTGAGGTCGAAGCTAAAACCACAGGCGCTGAAGCCAGCGCCGGATCATGAATGACATATCCTTCAGTTGCAGGCCAGTTGCGCACAGCCACCAGCCGACGCGCAAATGAATATCACACTGGTTATCAACAGCCTGGCCAGCGGTGGTGCAGAGCGGGTACTCAGCGGCCTGGCGAATTACTGGGCAGCTCAGGGCCATCAGATTCACCTGATTACGTTGGCCGACAGCAGCAAGGATCACTATCCACTGGTAGCAGGTATCACCCGCGCATCACTGCGCGCTGGTGAAGTATCCGCCAATCCTCTGCATGCGCTGCTACTCAACTGGCGGCGCATCCGGCGCCTGCGCAAACTGCTGAAACAACATCGCAGCGACTGTGTGGTGGCTTTCCTGCCTACGGCCAACGTGGTATCTCTCCTGGCCAGTTTGGGCACCGGGGTACCAGTCATTGTTGCCGAACGCAACCATCCCCAGTTTACTCAACTTCCAGACAGCCGGCGCTGGTTACAGCGCAAGACCTTCCCCCGCGCGTATCGTGTGGTGACACTCAGCAAAGATATTGCGGCCTGGTGCGCGGAACACTACAACTGTCGTACCACGGTGATTCCCAACGGCATTGAGCTGCCGCTGCCGGAATTTGAGCCGCGTATAGATCCGGACTCGGTGGTATCCGCCGAGCACAAATTGATTATCAGCGTCGGCCGCCTGGAGCCCCACAAACAAATGGACCATGTGGTGCAGGCTTTCGACGACGCCATGCTGGAACCCGACTGGCATCTGGTCATCATCGGCAAACCTGGCCCTGGAAGCCAGACCTATGCAGCTGAACTGAAGAACACCTCTCAGCAACTGGCAAACGGTGCACGCATCACCTTTCTGGAGCGGGTCGGCAATATGCAGGCATGGTACGAACGAGCCGCTATATTTATGTTCGCGTCGCGCTACGAGGGTTTTCCCAACGTCCTTCTGGAGGCCATGGCCTGTGGTTGTGCCACGATCAGTTATGACTTTCCCGGTGTGGCTGCCGAGGTGATCCAGGACGAGGAGAATGGTCTGCTCATCACGGACAACAACGTCGACAGTCTGACAGCCGCACTGCAGCAGGTAGCCCGGGACCAGAACCTGCAGCAGCGCCTGGCCCAGGCAGCACCTGGCGTGTTGGAGACCTTCTCACTGCAAGCCTGCCAGAGCCGCTGGACCGAACTGGTCGAACGCGCCGCAGGCGTCGACAGACCAACCATCGAATAGCCCGTCAAACGCTGCGCTGTGCGGTTTGCGGGAACCCGGGCGCACCAGGCTCCGCGGGCAACCGCGTGGCGTTCGCAACAAAACTGATCGTATGATAATTGCCGCACAAGGCAATAATTTCCAGCTGCTGACTGAGATCCCAGTGCGTTTGAAATTCGGCATAGTTGGCGGCACTGATTGACGCGGTATGACACAGATCGTCGATGCAGTTCAACAACACCACATCACGCGCAGTCCAGCCCACCGGCGGCGCACTGGCTACGCGCCCTTTGTGCGCCGTGGCAGCAATCTGTTCTGAATTAAGTTCAGCAGCTGAGGCAAATACGCTGACATGCACACCCCATTCGTACTCACAGCCTCTGTTAGCTGTGGTGCGCAGGATCACAAGCTCGCGCTCACGCAAGGTCAGCGGACTGTCTTTGTCCAACAGGTTTACCGCCCCTTTGCCGGCAAGAAAACGCAGGCTATTGGCAAATATCCTGAACAGTTGAATGATGTGGCCGTCCTTTCCCTGCGGGTACCCCTGAAATAGTTTTGCAACGATGGGCGGATAGGGCGGTTCAAGGGGCTTTAACACATGTTTCATAACATCACCTGTGACATCAGAAAGGATGCTACATTTTATGTAGCAGCGAAAAATCGCATACTACCCAGGAACAGTTCTTTTGGCTACAATTTTCGCTACATATTTTGTAGCAATACCGGAAAGTTAAAAATGGCAACCCAAACACATAGCAACGAAAAGTAACTGACAACAATGATTAATCGAAACCGGCCCGTGCGCGGATCGACCAGCGGCCGTCCGATCATGCGTTTGTTTGATGTGATGGGTAAGCGCTGGTCCATGCGTATTATCTGGGAACTGCGCGACGACCAGTCGCTGACCTTCAGACAACTTCGCGAACGCTGTGACGACGTGTCACCCACCAGCCTCAATCAGCGTCTGAAAGAACTCCGTCAGCTACGCCTCATCGAACATGACGACAACGGTTATCAGCTGACCCAATGGGGACGCGAGCTGGGTAAACACCTGCTGGGTCTCAACACCTGGGCCACCCGCTGGGACAAGGCGTTGTAGTGCCCTCAGGCCTGGCGCCACCAGGCCACGCCGTTGGCGTCGTCTTCAACACTCAGCATGCGACGCTCAAAGGCACAGTGCAGATGAGCAATGGCCTCTCCCGTCGCGGGAAAGAAACTCATATCGGTAATCTCACTTTTGAACAAAGCAGGAAACACATCGACAGCGCGCTGGGGTTCGGCACATAGATCATAAAGTTTTTCCAGCGCCACTTCATGCCAGTCAATCAAGGCAGTCAGGCGCTCGTGTACCCCTTCGTAAAGACTTTCGTGCGCCGGTAGAACCAGCAGATCCGGCGGCAGTTGTTCACGGAAGCGCCCGCAGGAGTTGATAAAGTCACGCAATGGGTTCGCATTTGGTTCTGAAGGCTGGACGCTGACATTGGGCGTAATTTTAGGCAGGATCTGATCACCGCCGATGATCACCTTCAATTCCGGACAGTACAGACAAACATGCTCGGGTGCGTGGCCATGGCCAATAATGGCGCGCCACTCGCGACCGCCAATATCCAGGTACTGACCGTCAGTAATGCGCCGATAACCCGCCGGTAACGGCGAAATGTTTGCGCCAAACTGGCCGAAGCGCTGGCGGTAACGATCCAGCCGCTCTTCTGTAAACCCAGCGCGCCGATAAAAACGAATGGCATCTTCGGGCACATCGGAAGGGCCATCCGCTGCCATTACCTTACACATGAAAAAATCGCTGCGGGACATCCACAGGTCACAGTCATGCTCCTGGGCAATCCAACCGGCCAGGCCGGTGTGGTCAGAGTGCAGATGGGTGGCAATCACACGGGTAACCGGCTTGCCCGCCATGTGGTTCGCGAAAATCGACTGCCAGCACTTCTGCACTTCAGACTGAAACAGCCCGGTATCCACGATGGTCCAGCCATCGTAATCGCGCAAAACCCAGACATTGATGTGGTTCAGGCGTCCACCCATGGGCATGCGTGCCCAGAATACACCGTCTGCCACCTCGGTGACCGCCCCATGGTCGGGCGCCTGATCTTCAAACCGGTAAGTCAAAGGGTCGAAACCCCGTTTGGACATATTGTCTACCACAACGTTCTCCGCTTACTGTCTCAAGCCGGCAGCCTTAACGGCGTGCCCTGTTTTTTACACACTCTAGCACGCCTGCCGGCATCGCGTTTGCTGTCCGCGTTTTGCGCGCATCATGTTATTGTGCCCGTCCCCCTGCTGGAAACCCAAAGCGAGCACATCATGCACATAGGCCTGTCGACTTTTCCCACCACCTATGCAATCTCCGCAGTGCAGCTTGCCCGGGAAGCGGAAGAACGGGGTTTCGACTCGCTGTGGGTGGTCGAGCATACCCATGTGCCAGCATCCCGGCGTACGCCTTATCCCATGGGCGGAGAGCTACCCAGCATCTACTGGGAGTCATTTGAACCGTTCACCTACCTGGCCCAGGTTGCCGCAGTGACCAGCAAGTTGAGAATTGGTACAGGTATTTGTCTGGTGCCAGAGCATCATCCTATCACTCTGGCCAAACGCGTTGCTTCGCTGGACGCCCTGTCCAACGGCCGTTTCCTGTTTGGCGTTGGCGGCGGGTGGTTGGCTGAAGAACTGGAGAACCATGGAGTCGCCTTTAAGGACCGCTGGCGGGTGCTGCGGGAATGCGTGCTGGCAATGCAGGCTTGCTGGACTGAGCAGGATGCCGAATTCCATGGTGAATTTGTCGATTTTGATCCCGTCTGGGTTGAACCGAAACCAGTCACCAAGCCCCATCCGCCGGTGTACATTGGCGCAACCTCAACGTGGGCAATGGAACGCATCGCGGAATATGCTCAAGGCTGGTACCCGGTGCATGTGCCGGAGTTTGATGAGCGACTGGCGCAATTGACCGAAGCTTGTAAACAGCGCGGCCGCTCTATCGCGGACATCGACATCACGCTGCTGACGATGATCAGCTCAGCCGATCAGCTGGCAGAGCTGAAGGCGAAAGGGGTCAACCGGATTGTGCTGTCGCTCCCCACTGCAGATGCCACGGAAAGTCTGCAAGTACTGGATGGTTATGCGAACGTAGTTGAGTGGGCCAACCAGCTGAACTAGTCAGCTGGCACTGCCTGGCGAAAGACCCGCAGGAAATTATCGCCCCAGATTTTATTGATGTCTTCCGGGCTGTAACCGCGACGCACCAATCCCTTGGTAATATTGAGCGCTTCGCTCGCATCATTGAAGCCGGCTATACCACTACCGTGATTAAAGTCGTTGCCAATCCCGACATGTTCGACCCCAATGCGGCGGACCACGTAGTCAATGTGATTCAGCATGTCTTCAACACTACCCGGCCCAAGCAAATCGCTGACTGCGGTCACAAAAGTCTGCTGTACCTGGGGATCGTCAATTTCCCAATACAGTTCAAAGGGGTAATCATAATCTTCCGCAATCCCTGCGGCCCTGCGCACGGCCCGCAGGCGGGCGTCCAACTCCGTGTCATTGGAATCAAAGAGGTACCCCTTAAACGCGGCGATATGGATCACCCCGCCGTTTTCCCCGATACGATCAATCTCCTCATCGGATAAGTTGCGCCGCACGTCGGACAGCGCCTGCACATTGGAATGACTGGCAATGACGGGGCGGGAAGACATCTCCAGCACCTGTAATGTGGCCGCACGGGAAAGTTGCGACACGTCAATGATACCTCCCAACCTGTCGATGCGTTCAATTGCAGCTCGACCGAGGGGTGACAATCCACCATGCTCTTCATTCGCTTCATACGCCCCGGTGGCGCCGATAAACAGCGGCCTGGAAGAATCCGCAAAATCGTTGTGGCCCATATGTGTCAGGGCAAATACACGCACGCCTTCAGCGTACCAGGTGTCCAGCGCCTCCACGTCGGTACCGAGTATGCGGGCATTCTGAAAGCCCAGAATCAGGGCGGACTGGCCGCGTGCATGCGCTTGTTCAAGCTCGTCCGCAGTCAGCACCAACACCGTATTATTGTCACTATCCGCAACCAACGCTCGCACTGCCGCCAGCTTCTCAGCCGCCAGTGCCTGCGCCTGCGCATAACCATCCGCATCGCGCGGCCCAGGGCCCACAGCAACGGCCATGACAACCGCATCAACGCCACCGGCCTGCATTTTGTCCGGCGCCACTTTCGAACGACCATCTTCGCCGGCATAACGTGACGGCCGCTCGGGTATTTCAATATCCGCATGGGTATCCACCACCAGCGCGCGCTCGTGTATCGTCGCGGCTGACAAGGGCGCTGGTGGTGTCGACGAATTTTCTGAGGCACAACCAATCAGCGCACCAGTAATCAGTATCACGCCGAACCGGGTGATAGTTTCAACGTTGAACATCAGTTTTCCCCTCAGGAAGCCGGTGGCGCTGCAGTGGCCGCGGCTAACGCTTTCAGTGCATCCTGTTCTTCCGCCGTCAAAGATTGTGGCGCGCAGCGCGGATCCGTTTTCTGAATGGCTTTGATCATCACCGGCGTTAACGGGATAGGGTCACAACCATGGTCCTTGCCACAAATCAGGTCCCACTCCGGTCGCGCCTGAATATGGCAGGCAAAACAATTGCCGCCAAAGCGATTCACAGTTTCCGCAAAACCCCGGGTGGTGATGCGGGTTTCGTCTGCCGCTACGGCCAGTTCAAAAAACTCCCAGTCTTTTGTTGCCACGTTAAAACCCGGGTCGCGTTTAACCATGGCTTCCCCTGGCACCAGTTGGACTACCGAGCCCGGCGGGTAAACACCACCGTCGGGCGACGACGCCACGGCAACCGTGGCATCAATATCTCCATAGAGGTTATCGACAAAAAAATCCCCCACCGGGGTCAGCTCGCTCAAACACTTGAAGCTGTCGGCCGTGATGGTTTGCGTATCCGCATGGCTGACGCTGCCGTGTACTACACACCACACGAACAGCAACATCAATCCTGGTTTGTATGAACTCATTTTTCTCCCCCTGCCTTCCTGTCTAAGCAGACTATAATTGCACCAGCATCTTGCCCGTGTTCTCCCCCTTCAACAAGCCAATCAACGCATCCGGAGCGCGTTCAATACCCTGCATCACCGTCTCGTCATAGTGCATGCGGCCAGCATCCATCCATTCACGCATATCGCGCAAAAACTGCTCGCGCATATGTTCAAACTCATAGACCACAAAGCCTTTCATAGTGACCCGGTTGTAGATCATATTAGACAGTGTGGTGACACCTTCCGAGCGCGCACCTTTGTTGTTGTAAGCAGAAATCATGCCGCACACTGGAATGCGTCCCAGCGGCCGCATCTGTCCACATGCCGCATCCAGGTGCGCACCGCCGACATTCTCGAAGTACACATCAATGCCGTCCGGCAAACCCACATGCAACTCTTTGGCAATACTCTGGGTCTTGTAGTTAAAGGCATGGTCGATACCCAGGTCGTTCAGCAGATGCGCCACTTTGGCGTCTGACCCGCAGCTACCGGCAACACGGCAGTTTTTAATTTTGCCAATCTGGCAGACGACGCTGCCTACCGCGCCAGCCGCTGCCGAGACAAACAGGTTTTCACCTTCCTGCAACGCACCGGTGACCAGCAGGCCACCATAAGCCGTGAGGCCAGTGCCACCCAGTACATGCAGGTGTGTGCTGATGGGTTCGCCCGCCGTATTGATCAGGCGCAGGTCTTTACCGTCAGACACGTGATACTCGCGGAACCCGGCACGATGCACCACATGCGAGCCTTCCGGAAAATCCGCGTGACTACTCTGCACCACCTCACCGATAGCACCGCCGACCATCACCGCATCGAGTTTCATCTGACCATTGGAAAGCGCCGGGCGCATGGCGGGATCTACGGACATCCATTGGTTTTTGATCAGAATGTCACCATCGGCGACGTTGAGTTCGTTGGTAATCAACGCAAAGTTCTCTGGTGCTGGTAACCCGTCGGGTCGTGCAACCAGGTGGATTTCGCGGCTGGTAATCTGCGTCATGCTGTGTGCCCTGATTCTGATTGGAATTGACTGCGCATCCTAACACTCCCGGACTGCGTGCAGCGACTGACTTACATGCACGCTAACCCGATACCTGGGCTTGTTCGTGCCGCTCAATCCAGCGTAAAACTTTGCGCTCCAGAAGATTGAGCGGTAATGGACCCGTGCCTAGAATGACATCATGGAACGCGCGCAGATCAAAATCCGCCTGCAGTCGATCTGCAGCGACCGCCCGTAACTCACGAATTTTAAGGTTGCCGATCATGTAAGCCGTGGCCTGTCCGGGTGCAACAATATACCGCCTGATTTCTGAGCGGATCTGAGCCAGATCATTCCCCGAGTTTGCCGCCATATAGTCGATGGCTTGCTGTTCGGTCCACCCTTGTGCGTGCAAACCCGTATCCACGACCAGGCGAATTGCCCGCCACAGTTCCGCCCCCAAGCGGCCAACTTCTGAATAAGGATCAACATAGGTCCCAGGGACTTCTTTGGCGAGGCCCTCCGCATAGAGCCCCCAACCTTCAGTATACGCGGTCATGAAGGCGCGTTTACGAAACTCCGGCACACCTTGCAACTCCGCCGCAATGGCCAGTTGCATATGGTGCCCGGGCAATCCTTCATGGTAAGCCACAGACTCCATCTGATAGCGGGGCATGGCCTGCATGTCCAGGAGGTGCGCATAGTAGATGCCTGGCCTGGAGCCATCCGCTGAGCTGACATTGTAGTGCTGCGCTGCACCGGCCTGCTCGCGAAATGCTTCAACCCGTCTGACTTCAAGATCAGCCTTGGGTTGCAGGCCAAAGAACTGCGGCAACTGCCGCTTGATGTTGTCTAACAGGGCAGTGGACTCATCCAGATACCCCTGCCGCCCGGCATCCGTATTCGGGAAGTAAAAACGCGGGTCATCCTTGGCGTTGCGCAGATGCGCAAAAAAATCCTGCAGAGAACCCTCATAACCGACCTGCGCCTGCACGGCGTCAATGTCCTGGTGGAGCCGCGTCACATTCGCCAGGCCGATGGCGTGAATCTCGTCAGCACTCAACGATGTGGTGGTATGAAAGGCCAGGCGTTCGCGATAGTAATCAGCCCCGTCTGGCAGGCTCCCTACCCCGGTGGCGGGTTGCATGGCATTTGCGCGGTCTTCATTAAGCCACTCCGTCAATGCACTGAGGGCTGGCGCCCATGAATCCCGCAATGCCGCAATCCCTTCAGCACGCATGGCATCCACCTGTGCTGCAGTCAGCTTGCCGGCCGCCGACAGCCTTTCAACCTCGCTGGCAAAGTCCGCCCAGATGGGATTCAACGCGGTGGCATCAGCAGCAACTGATGGTTCTTCGCCGTTAAGGGGCCAGCCCTGGCTGAGCCGCTGGGTTTCGGCCAGCACCACCTCGAAGGCAAAGTATGGTGCATGCACGCCGCCCTCCGCAGCAAGGCGCGCCCGCTCAATCAACTGGTGCAGCACCACCGCGCTGGCCCTGATGCGGCTGACGTAATGCTCCAGGTCCTGCAGATTATCAACGTCATGCCAGGCAATCAGCAGCAGCGGTAAACGACGGTGGATGGACGAAAACTGATTAAACAGATATTCATGGCGTCGGAATTGGTCCGCAGCCAGCGCCATTTCATGTTGCGCAAGCCATACCTCATACGACTCCTGTCCGGCTTCGGTGAGGGCCGCGTACTCAAATTGGGTGCGCAATGCCTCAGCTGTTCGTATTCTCCAGGCCAGCACTTCATCCAGCCCCTGTTCGGAGAAGTCTCCAATTCGGCCATAATCTTCATCTTTGATGCCAAGGAATGCTTTGCTGATCGGAGAAAAAGCCAGCCCTTCCTCGTAGCGCTCGTCAAACCAGGCATTGAGACGCTGGGTTTCAGTGACAGCGGGCTCCGCCTCCGTAGCGGTCGATGATTGCACAGCCTCTTCGCCACACCCGGCCGCAAGCACCGCCAAACAAACGAGAGCAACGCGCAGGCTACGTTGTTGCCAGACTTCTACGCCAATAAAAACGCTGAGCAAAGTCCTTCCTCCCCCAGAACGCTCTGACCATGACCGTCACTATAACACTGCTGCCAGTACCGCGCCGGATAGGCGAGCAGACAAATTTAAACTAGACTGCCGGAGGGATGCATGGAGCAGACTGGCAATGACAAGACAACGCCATCTTCAGTTACTGGTTTACAGCTTTCTCACCTGGTTAACGTTCTATCTGATTGGACTCCCGGACTACTATCAGAGTTGGCCGCTATGGGCCAAGCTGTTGCTCCTGCCACTTGTCACCGCACTGTACGTGCCTGTCACTGAGTACACTTTGAAACGTTATTGGGCAGACAAACGTTATGTGGCAAATTCGAAGTGGTTGGCGCTGTATCTGACTGTGCCTTTGTTCGTTTACGACTATCTGCTGCTGGCCTGGTACAAAGGCCTCGGTATCGGTTTTGTCGTACCGTACTGGTATCTGACCTTTTTCTATTTTTCGTTCTGGCTGCAGTTTCCTGCCGTGGCCAGACGGATGCTGGCCCGGGAGCAAGCCGCAGCGCTTCTTTAGTCCTGATGAATAAACTCTGTTAAGAGGCTACAGTTCCGGCGCAGCATCAGCGTATTCAATACCTGCTTCCGCCGCCTGGGACTTCACCGTCTCATAGATCTGATATTCAAATGACTCTTCAACCTCACTCATCGAGGCAGCTTTCTCATGCAGGTAAGCCGCGCGCAGTTCCGATAACGCGTCGATGTGTTCAGCAAGCTTTTTGCGCTCAGCATCCAAACCGGCAATATGTGCGCGCTGTTCGGCCAGGGTCATGCCCTGCAAGGGTGCGGGCAACTCTGCTGGGGCGATGGTCTCCAGATCCACCCGGCCGGATACAACAGCCTCAACAAGATCATTGTCGCCATACAGATTCTTGGCGCCGCCGGCCTTCGCGTTAAATGCAGCGCGCCTCGCCCGCGTAGCCTCCGAGGCTTCGCTGTGCAGTTTGGCGGTAGCATCTGCCTTGGCAATGGCCGTCGCCATTGCATAGTCGTCCCCATAAGGCATGCGCGTGGCATCCAGCGCCGCTGAAGTTTCCGCCAATTCCGGGTCGAAAGGAGAATCAATGGCTACCGCAGCAACATTCTGACCCACAGACAGGTACTTACCCTGGGACAGATTGGCGATCTGCAGCCACTGCGCCTCAGTGGCAGGGCTGTTACCGCAACGAATGGTGTTCACCAGAATGCCTCTGTCTACGGCGCGTTGCACAATCTGCGACAGACTTTGCTCATCCTGATAGTCCGTGTGCGCCGGCGCATCACCGACCAGAAATACCGTTTTGTAGACATTCTGGTCTTCACTCCAGCTGAGTTCGTCCACAGCAACACGGAGTGCTGTGTGTCCACTTTCCGGGGTATCACCCCCGCCGGCTGCCTGAAATTCCATCAGCTGCCCGTAAACCGAATCGAGATCATGAGATAAGTCGGTGACCCGAGTCACATACGCATCACCGCGATCCCGATAAGCCACCAGCCCAACGCGGATTTCCGGCGCGTTCTGCGCAGACGCCATCGACGAGGCGATGGACCAGATTTTTTGTTTCGCAGTATCGATCAGGCCGCTCATGCTTCCCGTGGTATCCAGGACAAAAACAACATCAATCGCCGGTGAGTCAAGGTGCGCCGAAGGCAACTCAGTCCCATCCGAAGGGTCAACAAAGGGCACCAGGCGCTGTGCGTTCAAGGCAGGTTGCGCAAGAATGGCAGCTGTTGTGACCAGCATAAGCAGGCCCGCAAAAATAGCAGATTTCATAATTGTTCCTTATTTGAGTGTTGAAGAATTTGAGTGTTGAAGAATTTGGTTCAGTGCGTTGTGGGCCTTGTCAGCCGCAGCCGCAAAAGACCGTTGTTGTGAGTTGGCAGCCGGCTCTCGTGCGCTACCCCGGGGTAGCCAGACGACCAGACTGTGGATCAGAAAATAAGCCCACAGAGTGAGCAGTACGTTACCGCCGGCAAATGCCCACAGCGCAAAACCCAGGGCGGCGGCAGAGAGAAACAGATCGCCTGTGATGGCAAGCAGGGATCTATGCAGATAGATACACCGAACCAGCCAGAGCAGACCGGTATGTACCAACGCGAAGACAAACAGCGAATCCAACAAAAACCAGACAGGCGACACCAGGAGCCAGAATAACGGCACCGCCACCCGGCCCACCCGTGCACCACAGCTCCACATGATAAATACGATATAGGCACCAGCCGCTGCGGTGATCACCCAGTGCCACGCCAGAGGGGCTGACGCAGTCAACTGCAGCAGGGACATAAAGCCCGTCCCCAGTACCGCCGCCAGGAACGCAAACAGAACACTGCGCGAAAACGAGATATTCATAACTCCGCCCTCGCCTGCTGGTGGCGCAACAACGCAACTTCGACCTCTTCGTCCGATATCACCTCACAAGCAGTCATCCCGCCCGGGCCGCTGGCCACATGCAGCAGTTCGACTTTTTGCGTCAGCGACTCGAGTTCATTCGCCTGTTGCGCTAACAGGTTATTCAATTCCTGTTCCTGGGTTTGGAGTGCCGCCAGACTCTGATTGCTGGTATCCATTTGTTTCTGGGTGAGCAGATAACGCCGCATCACATTGCGGGCGAGCGGCGCGTTCTCGCTATCCATACACAGATCCAGCTCCTCGCGAAGGCCGGTCAGCTTAAGCTGCAACTGCTGCTGCATATCGGCATTCTGCTTAATTTGTTGGCGCGTGGCGTTCAACCTGCTCTGATCGATCGCGATGACGTCCCGCATGTCCCGCAGCGCCTGCTTCAGCACCACTTCGGGTTCTTCCAGGTTGTCGAGCAGCGCGTGGACATCCGCAGTGAACAAGCGACTGATCCGATTGATTAGTGCCATAGTGATTTCCTGATGTGTGACGAGCAGGCAGAGTCGCTTTTCTTCCTGCGTCTTAACAGGCACACTTTTGTAAACACTGAAGGCCCATGTTTACCTATTGTTTACACTCGTTCGGGCAGGAACGCTTACGCTGAACACATGACTGACGCAGCCAAAGACAAGCCACACTTATTGATCGTGGAAGATGAGAAGGCGATCGCCACCGGGCTGAACGATGTATTTATTTATCACGGTTACCACGTTACCGTCGCCAGCGATGGCGAGCGCGGCCTGCAGGAAGCTCTGAGCGGGCGCTACGATCTGATTCTGCTGGACATCATGCTACCGAAACGTGACGGTTACGAAGTTTGCGAGCAGGTGCGCATGGCCTTGCCCGAGCAGCCCATCATAATGTTAACGGCCAGGCTGAGTGACGATGATATTGTTCAAGGGCTGCGCCTGGGCGCCGATGATTACGTCACCAAACCGTTTTCCGTTGAACAGCTTGTGTTAAGGGTAGCGGCGGTTTTACGCCGGGTGAAGAACGAAAAAGCAAAGACAGCACACCAGATAACCCTGGGCGACTGGCTGATTGACACACAGAACCTGCAGGCGCAAAAAAACCAGGGTGAAGTGGTGCGACTGACAAAACGCGAAATGGAAGTGTTGGCTTACCTGCACCACCATCACGAACGTCCGGTTGCACGTGAAGAGTTACTGGCGCAAGTGTGGGGTTATCTGCATAGTGAACTGATCGAAACCCGCACGGTCGACATTCATATCGCCAAAATCCGCAAGAAACTGGAAACTGACCCGGCTACACCGCAGTTGCTGGTGACCATTCGCGGGTCTGGATATCGGCTGCAGAGCGAAGCTGACCCGCCATGAATACCTTTGCTCTGCAACGTCGGCGTGTCACGCTGACGTTACTCAGCCTGTTTGTGATTCTGGCGCTAGTGGCCGTGTTTCTGGTGGCGTTTTCATTCAATCAGCTCAGCTTCGAGTCTGCCCTGAATCAACGCAAGCTGGCCGACGCCTACGCTGACGGCGTACAGCAGAATCTGATCCGGGTGCTGCAAAGCGAGGCGCAGCGCCCCCCTGAAGCATATGCATTCACGCCCCTAGCGGCCGCTTCATCCAACACCCTGTCGACACTGACCCCGGATAGCGCTGTTCCTGGTCTGCTGCACTTTTTCCAGATCACAGCAGCGGGAGAGTTTTCCACCCCGCTGCTGCCGGCTCAGGCAGCCACCCCACCGCAACTTAACCCTGATGAAGTAACCGCCCGCCGAGCCCTGCAATCGCAACTGCGGGAATTGTTCCGTATTAACGATGCTGAGGCCGCAGCCACCGCCAGTCGTGCGCCTGCGCCCACAACCGCACCGATTGCGGACCAGGATGCAGTGCTCGCCGGCGCACCAAACGCAGAACTGCTGGAAGAAAGCCAACGCGTGTTCTCGCAGCTCAGCCAAAAAAGCGCAAAGAGAAACAGACAGGGCCTGTCCGCGGAAATTGCACAAGTCGCCGACCTGAAACTGAATACCCGCCCAGCCAGACCCACAGAATCAGCACCGCAGATGGAACTGGCGACAATCGCTGACGAGGCAGAAACCCGGTTGCTGAACGTCAGCCAGTCGCCTTTCACCCTGACCACGCTGGGTCCAGCACACTATGCTATCCATAGAGACGTATGGCTGAACGGCACACGCCAGATTCAGGGATTTGTGGTTAACAGCACACAATTCCTGCAGGACGCCATACAGCAGCCTTTTGCCACAAGCCCACTCAGCCAGCACAACGATTTGACAGTTGCGCTGAGCGATCAGGTGATTTCCCAGACGCAGGCAAGAGCCGGCGTTTCATACAACCTGACACCGGCCGACGTTGCCGGTAGCGAGCTCATTCTGCAACGCAACCTGCCCCCGCCCTTTAACGATCTGGCCGTCATCATTACGAGCAATCGGTTGCCCCTGGGTGCCGGGTTTAACGTGCTGATGTATACCACCGCAGTACTGTTTATCCTCATGTTGAGCGGTTTTTTTCTACTGAAACGGCTGTCTAATCGCACGATTGACGTAGCGCAACAACAGCAGAACTTTGTGGCGGCCGTGACTCATGAATTAAAAACTCCGCTGACGTCAATACGTATGTACGGTGAAATCCTGCGCGGGGGTTGGGCGGACGAGGAAAAAAGGAAAACGTATTACGACTTCATCTTCTTCGAAAGTGAGCGTCTCAGCCGGCTGGTCAGCAATGTACTGCAACTAGCGCGGATCACACACGGCAACGAACAGGAACTTAACCCCAAACCTCATCGGGTGGGGCAGTTGTGTGAATTGATCAATACCCAAATCACAGCACAGACTGCAGCCGCAGGATTTGAATTGGAGACCGATTTTGCGCAGGAGCTGCACGACCTGGAGGTCCTGTGCGAGCCCGATGCGGTTCAGCAGGTGCTGATGAATCTGGTCGACAACGCCATCAAATTTGCCGCGGTGAGTGAACCGAGACGAGTGAGCTGCGGCACCAGACGTGGCCGCTACGGCGTGGAGTTTTTTGTGCGGGACTATGGTCCCGGCATCGACAAAGCCAAGATGAAGAAGATTTTTGAACTGTTTTTCCGCGGTGAAGATGAGCGTACCCGTGAAACTTCGGGCACGGGTATTGGCCTGGCACTGGTCGCGACACTGGTCGAACAGATGGACGGCAAGGTTGACGTGGTCAACAAACAACCGGGGGCTGAGTTTCGCGTGACGCTAACAGAGGCGGGGCGTTAACCCTTGCGCCAGCCGTCGCGCAGAATACGCAGTATTTCACCCATTGCCGTGTGCACCGTCATATGGCCCAGCTCGTTGAGCACTACCACCTTGCGATCTCTGAATGACTCCGTTTGGCGTAGTATGCGCTCCAGCGGCACATTGGCATCCCGTTCACCGTGGACAAGAATGGTAGGCGTGTCGAGTCCTCGCCACGGTGGGTCCTGCACCGGATCACGATAAAGCGCAAGATGGTCGTGGATAGGATCAACCCCGAAACAACTGGCGCGCAACCAGTTGGCTTTGAGAAACCGGTGGAACGTCGGATCTTCAGACAGTTCCTTCTCAATGGGCGGCAGTCCGGTACTGTTGATAAAGTGCTCTGCACCACGCAGCATCAACTGTAACTGCAGCGTGCGCAGCATAAGCCGGCCCATGGTGCGGGAATGCCAGATGGCGTTGTACAACGAACGATAAACCGGCAAATGTTCATCGTGATCACTGGATTTTTCCACGGGTAGTTTACAACTGGCAAATACCAGCAACCTGGCGCGTTGAGGATCAGCCAGAGCCAGAGAAATAGCATCCCAACTGCCCATGGACCGTCCAATCACAGCGTATTCTGTCCATCCCAATGCATCCACCAGCGACAGCAGATCCTGGGCGTATGCGCGAGGATCCGGATCGGGAAGCGGTGTCGACTCTCCCACCCCACCTCTTTCCACCGCGATGAGCCGCACACCATTCCCGGTTAATCGCTGACTCTTAGCAAACAAGCCCGATTCAAAAGAGCCATGGCAATAGATGGTCGGGATACCATCCTTGTCGCCATACTCAAAATAACCCAGCTTGCGGCCATCTGGCAGCGTGTGCACCGCAAACTTCGGAAAACCATGAATTTCAGGGTCGAGAAAAGGCGTCAGCCTCGGTGGTTGATCATTCCCTGGCGACAGGTGTGCTCCCGCAAATACGTGGTGCAGCACAAGCGCTACCAGTTCCGGCTGGCTGTTTACCCCCAACTTACTGAAACAGTTAGCCAGATGTGTGCGTAGCGTTGTTTTTTTGACCGCGGAGACGGCAGCGATATCGTCCAGCGACTTGCCGCTGGACATCTGCAAGCACAGGTTTGCTTCTGCCGGCGTCAGGTGAAATTGTTCTGCCAGCAGGCGCAAACCCACATCGGGTAAATCCGTAGATACAATAACGCCCAAAAACAATTCCGCTTCAGAATCGTTGTGCACAGGCATTTTGCTCAGATAAACCCGCAGCTCCGAGCGATTGTCAAACAGCAAAGTGGTAGCGGCCAGCGTCTGCGTACGCAGAATCCGCACGGTGGTACGCAGCGCATCGCGATTGGCATCACCAATGCGCACCTCGCGGCCTTCCGTACCAAACAGCAAGCGGCCTTTTTCGTTAGCGTCCACCACATCACCATGGGCATCTACTACGCAAGCAGCCATGGGCAAGCGATGCAGGTCGTTAAACCAGCGATCCGTTGCATTTGGTACTTTCTCAAGGAACACCAGAGCCCGGGCAAAGTGTCTTTCGAGTAAGGCAATTTCTTCGTCGTCAGGCTCCGTTCCCGCGGCAGACCAGTAGCTGCAGAGTACGGCTTGGAGATCTTGCCATTCCCCGCCAAGTGGCAATTCATACAGCGCCTCAATGACACTGTTGGCTTTGTCCCGGGAATGTTCAGCCGTCATTTACGGGGCTCCTCGGTCCGAGGTTGTCGAGCGCAAATCAAAAGCGGGCGCCAATCCCAATCTGCGCCTGGGTCTGATTGTCTATTGCATCAACGCTGGATTGCAACCGTGCTATCACGTAGGCATGTTTACCGAGCTGGCGCTGCAGACCCACTTCGATAACCGTACCGTGTTCACGCTTACCCGAGCTGCCTTCCAAAGACTCGACGACCATATCATTCACCAGGAGTCGGGTGACAAAATCATCCTTCAGGCGCACCTGCACAACACCGGCGCCGAAGAAGAATCGCCAGGCTTCAATGTCATAGCTGGCGCCAATAATGAGCTGATTAATGCGCAGCTCCGATTGCGCCACCGACGTGGCTTCGAGGTTAAACGCGGGCGGTACCAGGCCCGTACCCGTCACCGCGCCATTAAAGTCGTCTAACTCAAGGTGACTCACCGTTGCGTAGTAACCCCAGGGGCCCGCCGTCATCCAGCGAATGGTCAGCGCCGCACCGGCACCGCTATCATCGTCATCCGCCGACGTTGTAGCGCCGATGCCGGTGGCACCCGTGGGTTCAAGCACAGACGTCACCACCTCTTCCGCACTTTTGTCCAGCTGGTTCTCCAGATGATCGGATTCCACCACGGCATAAAATGCCTCCACTTCGACAAATATCCGGCGACCATCCGTCGCACCCCAGCGCAGCGGGCTGGAGTTTTGCCCGGCTACTGCAAGCTGGGCCGTATCCAGATTCAAAGTCAGCCTCTGATCAGACGCACGCACCGGCACCGTATAACTTTGCCCCGCAAACGTCAGGGTGCCAGCCGAGGGGCCGTCTCCTGGGAGGACAAAGACAATAAAAAGCCGGTCATCGTCCTGCTCAACCTGACCTTCAATGGCTTGCCCGTTGGGCAACTGAAACACCGCGGTGGTGCCGGCAGGTGGCGGCGCATCAGCCAGCAGTTCTATTCTTTCGTTCCATACTGCCCAGACCGTGGAGCTGTTGCACAGCACAAACAACGCAACAAGTAGTGTGTGCGCACGCCTAGTCAGCTGGTGCACACAGTTACAGAGAATATGGATCGTGGCTTGTTTTTGCATATGACGCTCCCGGCTCACAAATGATGGCTGGAAATCTAGCTGGCGCCCGCCGTTTCTGTCGTCATACAAATGGATGATGCCGCGCTAATTGGTCCCCAGGATCGGCGTTTTGCGGATATCCCTTAGTTTCTAGCGCACGACAATGTGCTGAAGTGGCCACTAAGCAGAGCACAAATCGCAGACAACCATGAACAGATTCATACGCGTGACAGGGTTAGTCTTGATCGCCAGCCAGACGCTGGTCAGTCAGACTCTTGTGAGTCAGAC
>JBCCUW010000002.1:0-34427 GCA_039196385.1 Pseudomonadota bacterium | reverse complement strand
TGATCTTCTGCCGCAGCGAGGTGGCGCAGCCGGCCCACGTGTTCAGGCAACACCGGCCCTGCTGAAGTCCACGCCACGTTAGTCAGACAGCCAAACAAATTCTCCAGGTTTAACTGATTGGGGCGGACCTGGCACTCCGACAATAAGTGCAACCGCAGGTAGGCATCTTCAACGGATTGAGGTGGCGCCTGCAGATCTATTTGCACCTCAACAAAATCGCTGGTGATCAGTCCGGACCGCCGCGCCAGACACGATCGCTGCAGAGGCTCAGCCGTGGCGCTGAGCGAGGCGGGATTATCCTGGGCAAACCACACGTCCAGCGTGGTTTCGCTGGCGGCGTCGCGATAACGATGACCCACTCTCTGCATAACAATCTCCCATCAGCAGCCTTAAGCGCTGCAGCATCAGTCTGTGGCTTCTTCCGTACCTTTAAGCCCCAGATAGGGTCGAAGATACTTCACGGCAAGATAGACCGGTCCGGTGTCCAACGCCGCAACCACCAGTTTGAACACATAGCCGGACAGAATAAAGACAAGGAGTTGCGGCCATAACGGATCAGCTTCGACAATCGGCAGCGCACGCGCGTAGAAGTGCGTGATCAGAATAACGGCCGTAGTATCCACAATCTGGCTTACCATGGTGGAGGCATTGTTGCGCAGCCACAAGTGTTTACCGGCGGTCAGCTTCTTCCAGAAATGAAACAGGCGCACATCACAGAACTGTGCCGCCATGTAGGCCAGCATGGACGCCGCCACTGCACCAAAGGCCAGCTGGCGTATTTCAAAAAACACCGGTTGCCGGCCAGCAGCATCCAGTTCCGGCGCCCCGGTTTGCGGATCAATGGTTTCGAATCCAGGCAATACCCCACCCAACCAGAGCAGGAAAATCACCCAGACATTCAGGAGTAACCCTACCCATACCATATCGCGCGCTTTCTTCTCACCAAACAGCTCACTGATCAGATCAGTGCACAAAAAGGTGACGGGATAAGGCAGCACGCCGATGGCCACCACCATCGGAATGCGCATGCCGAACACTTCAAAAGACAGGTCAATAAAACGACTGATGCCCAGCACGTTAAGCAGCGCCAGCGTGCCGAGAAAAATACCGGACAGGATCAGAAAAACGCGTTGACGCCGTTTTTCATAGTTGGGTACTGCCGTTGCGGTCACCGTGGGTTAACCAACCAGTCACCGTTCACACAGTTCTGCAAGCGTCCATCTGACAGATAATCGATCGCTACCTCACCCCCCTTAAAGCGCATGTCGTACACGCTCTCCGGTGTAAAAAAGGCGGAGTGTGGTGTGATCAGCAGCCGATGATCGATCCATTCTTCATTCGCCGCCCATGCTTTGATCAAAGGATGCTCCGGATCTGCCGGTTCCTGCGGTAACACATCCAGACCCGCTGCGCGTACCTGGTCATTTTTTAGCGCGGTGTACAGCGCGTCCAGGTCAATGACGGGACCCCGCGCAGTGTTGACCAGCACCAGCCCAGGTTTACTGGCAGCCAGTACGTCAGCGTTAATAAGATTTTCGGTTTCAGTGGACAAAGGCGCGTGCACACTGACCACGTCTGACTGAGCAAATAGCTCCTGAAGACTATGTACGCGACGCACACCTACACTTAACTCAGCCCCGTTCTCCCGATAAGGATCGTACATCACAACGTCCATCCCAAACGCTTTTGCGCGCAGCGCCGCCGCGGTACCGATGCGACCCAGCCCAACCACGCCAAACACACAGGCAGACAAACGCTTACCAAATGGATTTAAGGCCGGCCGCCACAAACCCTTGGGATCGGTTTTCAGCTCACGCGTATGGAAGGTGATGCCTTTCATCAGCGACAACATCAGCGCCATGGCGTGGTCCGCCACTTCCTGAGTACCGTAGTCGGGCACGTTACACACCGGAACGCCCATTGCGCCCCAAGCCTGCAGATCAATGTTGTCAAAACCTACCTTCGGCGTGACAAGGATACGACAGCGCTGCAATCGGTCACGGTACTCGGGTGGCACATCATTGACTGTCACGAGTGCATCGCAGGTTGCCCACTGGTCGTCACTGACTTCGCTGTAATGCTCACAGAAATGCGCCGTATGCTCGCCGACACTGGCTGTTTCGATTTCGCGATTATCAGGCCAACGCATGGCCGGCCACAGAATATTGAAGCCCATTATCCCCTCTGGTGTCCCCTCTGATGAATTGGCAAAAATCTTACCTGGCCGCTACCAGTTCCGCCAGCAACGCCACGCTCGCCCGCAGATCGGATTCATCCATCCCACGCACCCGCAAACGCGTGGCAATCATGTGCGACATACCCAGCTGTTCCTGATAAGCGCTGATTTGATCCAGCACGGCGTTCGGCTCACCCACAATGGTCCAGTCCTCTACCCCTTCACCTTCCTGCAGCCGTGAATTATCAACCTGTTGTTGCAGCATGTCCCGCAGCCGCTGCAGCAGCCGTGTATCGCGACTGACAAACACCGTGCGCATCAGCGGCACCGTCGTCGACAACGTTGTGTCAGCCTCTGCCGCCGCGCGCGCGTGGGCAGCGTAGTTGTTCTTCAGCGTGCCGAGACTTTCCATGGGAGAACAGAGATAGGGTAGGCCCAGGCGACCGGCCTGGGCCAGCGCCTTGGGACCGAATGCAGCCACCCACAAAGGCGGGTGCGGTTGCTGCATTGGGCGCGGATGGACCTGCACTGCATGATCCATATCGCCATCCAGCGAGACCGGCTCACCGCGCCAGGCTGAGCGCATGAGCTCCAGACTCCAGGCAAAAATGCGCCGTTTCTCTTTCGGCGGCACGTGAAACGCACGCAGCATTTCCGGGGCGTAACCACGACCCACGCCCAGCACCACGCGGCCGCCACTCAACTGGTCCAGCACAGCCACCTGTTCTGCGGCCTGCAGCGGGTTACGCAAGGTCAACAGGTAGCTGGTTGTACCCAGCTTGATCTGCTCTGTGGCGCCGGCCACGGCGGCCAGTAGCGTCAACGGATCCGGCAGCGCATTGTCACCAAAATGATTCTCCGGCAGCCAGATGGAGTCGTAGCCGCAATCTTCCGCAAAGCGCGCCTGCGCACAAAGGCTGGGCGCCGACAGATCAGTAAAGTTCCAGGGGGTTAGACCCAATTTGAGATTCATCATTGCACCGCACACTACGACAATCGCCACACCACTGTCGACCCGTTTCGGCTTACTTCACAAGTGACAGGGGTCAACTATGCTTAAGAGATGAAAGCAGCGGTTCAAGTTGACCTGGTCAGCGAGTTAGCCCTTACACCTGGTATCAGGCTACTGATCAAGCATTTAGAGCAGTTGGGGGTGGCCCTGGTCCTGCGGGAGGATTTGAACCAGGTCACCGGCAACCGGGTACTACTGATTCCACGTCGCAAGCACTCGCGCTGGGATGCCCAACTGCAACCCGATCCGCACGGCCATCCTGAGAAAAAAAACCACAAGAAAGCTGAACGGGTTGCGCTGTACCTGGACCCTGCCACGCAGCCCATTCATGCCGAGCGGCATTTCCATGCCGACAGCTGGCCCGCCCGTTCCAGCGACCGGCACGTTACGGCGCTGGCTGATTATCTGCGTTCCCCGCTGCTGGACGAAGTTGCCGCAGCTAGCCCCAAACCGACGCGCAAACCATGGTCTGGAAAGCCGCTGGCGGCGGCGGGTTTTTTGGCCTCTATTGTCTTTGTCAGTTCCGTAGTGGAGTATCAAACCGAGTTGCGTCCGATAGCCCGCTCACAACAGTCATTGGAGTCTGGCGCAGCGAATGCTCCGGCCGCCAATCCGGCCACTCATGCGGCTGCATATCCGCCCACCCATCCGGCTACCCATTCAAACAAGCAACATGAGGAAACTGTTGGCGATGCACCGGCCTGCCGAGACTTGTTCTGCCAGGTGCATATCCTTTACGCTGACACTGCCTATCCGCTGTGCGTCACCAGTTCAGCGCCGACTGCACCGCTGGCGGAAGCAGTTGCCAGTGCCAGCACCACCACACCAGAAGGCATTGAACCGGCAAGATCAAAGTGAAGTGAACGCGCCGGGCACGCCACCACAGGCCCCGCACCCAGACCCGGTACAAGCCAACAACTTGCAGCAGAACCAGCACGCTGAACAGCAGTGGCATCCACAACATCTGTTCAATGGCGGCAAATCCCCTGAGCACAAAGTCCATACTTGAGTCCGCCGCGGTGGCGATACGCACCGCAAACACCAGCATCAGCGCAATTGAGGCATAGACCAGCGCGCTGAGCCAAATTGAGCCCGGCGCTGCACGCTTATCGTTGAACCAGCCAACCGGCCAGTACACCAGCACGGACACGGCGGCCAGCACCCAGGCCAGCAACACCCAGCGGTTGAAGCCAAAACTGTCCTCGGGGGCCGCTCTCGTGTAAGCGGCAAAAGGCAACTCCGAGCGATACACCACATCACCACTCCCCGCTGTGGCAAATGCCAGCCTGCCGGTTCCCCCGATCTGCTCAAAAACTCGGGGCTCAATCTGGCGATAACGGGTCACACCCAGAGCGTCCTGCACTTCCAGCTGCTCTAGTTCACGTAAATAGCGAATCTGCAGGCGATCGAGCCAGACCAGCAAGCGCGTCAGATTGCTCTCATTGCGCCGTGCGGTGTGATATTCGCCCACATAAGCTTGCCCATCCGCCAGCGGGTTCAACTCCGCTTCCGGCGGGCTGTCCTGCGCCAACAGGGCCGGAGTGCTGGGGCGATCAAAACCCAGACGTGCCGAAAGGCTGGCACTCAGCCGGCGTACCAGGGCGCCACCCGAATCCGTGTTGACCGCGACAAACAAACCGATATTGTCGTCCGGCCACAGCACCATGCGCGCATTAAAATCCCATACACTGCCGTCGTGACCCACCGCTCGAGCGGGGCCTGTAGACATCTGATACATGCCCAGAGTCATACCATTCACTGCCGGATCGGCAATATACGCACCTTCACGCAACAGAGCTTTGGACTCGGCCCCCAGCACGCCGGTGCCTTGTGGGTTGAGTAGCTCAACCATAAGACGCGCCATATCCAGCGCTGTGGTCGTCCCCGAGCCCGCAGGTTCCAATGCCACATAGCTGAATGGCTGATGGGCAAAACCGCGACCGGTTTGCAGGTAACCCTGCGCGCGCCTGCTCTCAAGCTCAGGCGGCAAAGGTTGCCGGGTCGATGTACCCACCATACCCATGGGTTTGAGCAACTGGCTTTCCACATACTCATGCCAGCTCTGTCCGCTGACATTGGCTACCAGCAGCCCAGCCAAGGCGGTACCATAATTGGAATAGGCGGTCATACGACCGGGCGCATACAGACGCTCCGGCATCTGCTCACCCAGAGTCAGTGCCAATGCCTGCAGCTGCCGGGGGCCGCCGGCAAACAGGTTCATGGCGTTGTCTTCGAATCCTGCTGTATGGGTCATGAGATGTCGCAGGGTCACCGGTTCCGCAAATGCCGTGGGTATTTTAAAGCGGCGCAGGTATTCATTGACGTCCGCATCCAGGTCGAGTCGACCGGCCTCAACCTGTTGCAACACAGCCATCCAGGTAAGCACCTTGGTAATACTGCCGATGCGAAATCCGGTACGGCGCGCCTCAACCGGCACAGCCTCCGCCAGGTCTGCAAACCCATAACCCCGAGCCACCGCCAGACGACCATCCTGGACCAGTGCGACGGTCGCTCCCACCGTGTTCTGCTCAACCAGAGCCTGCTGCATAACTCCATCAATATAGGCTTCAAGTTGGCTGACCGGCATAGCCCGGGTCGCCCCCGCGCTATGCAGCGAAAACAGCAGAGACAGCCCGCCGAGCGCGAGCAACGCGAGGCGCTGTTTAGTTTTCATCCTGCTCCGGCGCTGCTGGCGGAGGTGACACGCGCTCAGCGAGCGGCTCTGCAATCGACGCCGGTGGTATGTCGTCGGCTACGGCGGGGGCTTGAGCACTGTTCTGCAACAGATGGAAACTCTGCATACTGGCAAACACAGCTGCGACATGCCGCGCCGTGGCAAAGTCACGGTAGAGCGGATCGTTCTCGAGTAGCAGGCACCGCTGATCCTCGCCACAATGAAATTCAGTGCGCTTGCCGAACTGATTTCCGGCCCGTCCGTACTCGCCGAACTCGTCATCTTCCCGGGCCAGCTTCCAGTAAGCCTCCCACGTAGTCGGAAAGTCGTTAATCTGGCTCTGGACCGCTACAAGGGTCATGGTGGCGGTACTTTGCAGAATCTCCGCATACTCCATAGCGGACGCGGACAGTACGTCACACCGATCAGCAATTAATTGTTCAACGCGCTGTGCGTCAACCGGGAAGCGGTTAAAACGATCACCCAGCGAAAAGCGCCACCAGCGGCCGGTGTAGACAGGCACGACCTGCGCAGGCGACGTTACATCCTGCAGATAGTTGACGATGCGCCCCAGATTGCGCAGCTTCCTTTGACGCTCTTCATCGCTGTTCATCGCGGTGGTGAAATTGTCGAAACGGTCATGAAAGCGCGTATCGATGACACCCCAGGTAGACCGATTGGACTGGTCCTTGCGGTTGTAGTAGTTCCAACGGAACATGCGCACAAATACGTTGGCATCTGCCTGAGCCACATTGGCTTTAACAATATAGCGCGTATCCAGCGCCGACAAACGCTCTAACCCGGGGTCATCCTGTGCACAACGGTTGTATTGGCGTGCTGCAATGAAGGTCAACTGTTGATGCAATGCCGGTTCATATGCAACAACCCGCGGAATGCAAACGAGCGTGCCAACGACCGCACAAAGTAGCGCTATAGGTAGCGCAAGTGGCAGCGCGCTAAGCGACACCAGTGGAAAGTGGAGTAACTTGTTCATCCGTTTCAAGCCCGTCTAATAACTCTTGTATACTGCAACCGGTGCCGGGCCATTGCACATCGCCCGCCACCTCTGCCAAAGGCGCCAACACAAACAACCGTTGCGTGGCGCGCGGGTGCGGCAACACAAAATCTGTTTCGTCACGGCGCTCCGAGTTAAATACTAACAGATCCAGGTCCAACTCACGGGGTGCATTACGGACAATTTTTTGCCCCCGGCCGAACGCCCGTTCCAGTTCTTTCAGCTCACGCAGGAGTCCCTCTGGGGTGAGTCCTTCGATCGCCTCAAAGGCTACGGCCGCATTGATGAACAGGCCTGAGTCAGGCGGACAGTCTACCGGTGAGGTTTGCCACAAGCGCGAGCAGACCAGAGTATCCGGCAAGGCAAACACGCTCAGCTGCGACATTGCCTGCAACACCACTTCCGGGGAGTCCCCCAGATTGCTGCCCAAGCCGATCAGAATCATAACTGCGCCACCTCCTCTTGCAGATACTAGGCGTTAATTTACGGGCCAAATCTTTGTATTCCAGACGCCGCTTTGGCACCATTCAAGGGTATCATTAAAAGACGGGATGGGAGGGCGACAGATGAAAGCTGCTGTACTGAGAGAAGTCAACAAACCGCTTGAGATAGAAGATATTCAACATGGCGATCCGGCGCCGCGCGAAGTACTGGTGCGCACTGTCTGTGCCGGTGTGTGCCATTCGGACCTGCATTTCCAGAACGGCTCTTACCCATACCCACTGCCCGCGGTATTGGGCCACGAGTCAGCCGGTATCGTTGAAGCCGTCGGCAGCGACGTGACTTACGTAAAACCGGGCGACCATGTGATTACCTGTCTCTCCGCTTTCTGCGGCCACTGCGAGCAATGCCTGACCGGGCACATGTCGCTCTGCCAGGAACCCGAACTCCAGCGTCAGCCCGATCAACCTTCCCGTCTGGCCAGCGGTGACGAGCCCATTGCCCAATTTCTCAATTTATCGTCTTTTGCCGAATATATGCTGGTGCACGAGCACGCCATCGTCAAAGTACGAGAAGACATGCCTTTGGACCGGGCTGCCCTGATCGGCTGCGGGGTGACCACCGGAGTGGGCGCCGTGATCCATACCGCAGCGGTAGAACCCGGCGCAACCGTTGCCGTAATCGGCTGCGGAGGTGTTGGGCTATCAGCCATTAACGGCGCCGCCATTGCCGGCGCGGCCAGAATCATCGCGGTGGACATGGTCGAAAGCAAACTGGAGCTTGCGCGCAAATTTGGCGCCACCGATATTGTTAACGCCAGCCAGGTGGACGCTATCGGTGAAGTCCGCGAGATGACCGGCGGCGGTGTGCACTATTCTTTTGAGGCGATCGGGCTGAAACAGACTGCGGAACAGGCATTTAAGATGCTTGGTTTCGGCGGCACCGCGACAATTATCGGCATGATCCCGGTGGGCGTTAACATTGAACTACACGGACCGGAATTTCTCATGGAGCGCAAGATGCAGGGCTCGAATATGGGTTCGAACCGTTTTCGCGTGGATATGCCCAGATTTGTCGATTTTTATCTACAAGGCCGACTGCACCTGGACGACATGATATCCGGCCGCATCAAACTGGAAGATGTTAACGAAGGTCTGGCTGCTCTGGAAACCGGTGAGGTGGCGCGCAACGTCATCATGTTTGACTAAATCGCCGACCGATGCTGTGTCTGCATAGGCTGACACAGCGCAACCTCAGCTCATTGAGCTGCGCGCGCAAAACTTCAGCGCACAACAACATCCCCGAAACGGCCGTTTCTGAAAACGCGCAGCCGCAGGAGTCGGCTGTCCAAACCCACCACGTCGCGCAACTCAGCAATGTCCCGAATGGTGCGTCGATTGGCGCCAACCACCACATCACCGGCACGCAAGCCATAAGCATACGCCTTACCTCGAGGGTCGACATAGGTGGCCAGTACACCGGAGCTCTGGCCGTCGTCAGGATTCCAGAAGTTCTCGAAATCAACCCCCGACAGGCGCGGATCAATCCGCCGTCCCGCCACCTGCTGCTGATTGTTTTCTTCCATTTTCAGCGTAACTTGCCGCTGTTCACCCTGACGAATCACTTCAACCGGCACGTTGTCACCAATGAACATCACTGCTGCCTGACTGTGGAAATCGGAGATTTTCTGGATGTCCCGCTGCCCAACCCGAGAAATGACATCACCGGCTTCAATCCCAGCCAGATCCGCCGCGCTGTCAGGTTCAACGTCCACAACCACCACCCCGTCGCGACGTGCAACGCCGAATGCCTGAGCCAGCTCAGGGTTCAGAGCCTGCACGGTAATGCCGATAATGCCTCGGCGGACTTCACCGTTTTCGATCAGCTCCTTGAGAATAGCAGCCACCATATTGGCAGGAATCGCAAACCCGATGCCGACGTTACCCCCGGTCGGGGCAAGAATTGCAGTATTGATGCCCACCAGGTCACCCCGCAAATCAACTAGGGCGCCGCCAGAATTACCCGGATTAATCGGCGCGTCAGTCTGCACAAAGTCTTCATATCCTTCGATGCCCAACCCACTGCGCCCCAACGCGCTGACAATGCCGCTGGTGACAGTCTGGTTAAGACCAAAGGGATTGCCGATTGCGACAACAAAGTCGCCAACACGTACATCCGCACTCTCAGCAAAATCCAGCTCAACCAGATCGTCTGCGTCCACTTTGAGAACCGCCAGGTCTACTTGCGTATCGCGCCCAACCAGTTCCGCGGTTAATGCGCGGCCGTCTGCCAGATGCACCGTAATTTCATCTGCCCGCTCGACCACGTGATTGTTGGTGACAATGTAACCTCCGGCAGCATCCACAACCACACCAGAACCCGCACTTTGGGTGCGGCGGCTGCGCGGCACATTGCGGGGCACGTTAAAGAAACGTCGAAAGAACGGATCTTCCAGCAGCGGATTCCGTACTTTGACAGTGGTATAAGTTGCTATATTGACGACGGCAGGATTCACCTCCTCCAGCATGTCCGCAAGACTCGGTAACTCCCCCTGACCGGGCACCTGAACCGGCAAGGCCGCGTGCGCCTGAGTCATCAACAGAGCGCCGCACAAACAAGCCAGAATCTTCACAAAGTAAGCACGTCTAATCACTTAAGCCACATCTCCTGCTAAACGGTGGGTTATACGATTGTTGGACAACAAACCGTCGCCCCAGTTGCACTCCATTTGCACTCCAGTTGAATTGTGGTTGCACTTAATAACTCTCCCCTGTCCCAGCTTGGGCCGGTCGATGGCCAGCGGCCAATACCACTAATAGCGCCGCTGAAGACACCACCATGGCACTCAAATAGGCCAGTTCGTAGCTGGCATAATCATAGGCCACGCCCATCAGAAATGGCCCGGCCGCCACACCCGCGACGGATACTGCATTCGCCAGTGCAAACAGACGCGGATAAATCTTGCCGGGAAAAGCCTCAGCCAACCACAGGGGCTGCATCATCAACAGATTGCCCACACTGAAGCCAAATATGGCTGCACCGCCCAAAATCAAACCTCTACTTTCAGCCTGACTGAGCACCAGCAGGCCGGTCATTTGCAGTAACAGGTTGCACAGCGTAAACCACCTGGCCGCTACCCGGGTCACAATCCAGCCACCCGCAAAACGCCCGAGGATGCTACACAAGGTTAGTACCTGCACCGCCTGGGCAGCTAGAGCAAAACCAGCAATCTCTTCAACTAGATTGTATAAATGCGCAATGCCACCCACCTGGGCCCCCATGCACAGCAAGTAACCCAAAGCCAGCAGCACAAAAAAACGGCTGCGTATGGCGCGAGCGTAGGACATCCCAGCTACCGCCGGCGGAGCGCCCTGAGCAATGACAGCAACTTCGCGTTCGGCCGGAGGCCGCACCACCAGCAAGGCCACCGGCACAACCACGACCGCAAATGCAAGCCCAATCCAGGGCATCGTCGGCGCCAGGCCATACGTGTTAAACAGATAAGCACAAAACGGCGTGATAAGAATGCCCCCCAGCGACAAACCGGTGGACGCAATGGACAGGGCAATCGACCGATTCGCGCCGGGAAACCACCAGGTAATGAGTGTGGTTGCAACAACCAGCGAGACCCCGGTATTGACCGCGCCAAACAAGGCAAACAACACATAGATATGCCATACCGCGTCAGCAAGGCTGACGGCCGCCAGGCACAAACCACAAGCGAGCGCGCTGCAAGCCATGATCCAGCGAACATGGAAGCGCTCCAGCAACCGGGCAACAAACATACCACTGATGCCACCCACGACAAAAAACAGAGTCACGCTGAGGGAGATACCGGCCAGAGGCTGCTGCAGTAATTTGGCCAATTCCGTCATGTAGACGGACATGTTGTAAAAACCAAACCCGGAACTGACGGTCTGGACTGTCAGCATGGCGCCAACAATGACCCACCCATAGCGGCTGTGCACAGCAGTGTCTGCGTTCATGAGGCGAACGAACTCAGGCCAGTAGATTGCCCACCAGCGAAGTGAGGCTCTGCATTGAGAAAGGTTTGCTTAATATCCAGGTATTCCGGTTGTCCAGATCCGTAATTTCTTCTTCACTGTAGCCAGTCATGAATACAACTTTCTGTTCCGGCAACATCCGCCGGATGAGCGCGTAAAGTTCTATCCCGGACATCACCGGCATCCCCACGTCCAGCAATATCACATCATATTCCCCGCCGTTCAACATGACCAATGCTTCCTGGCCGCTGCTGACACACTGCACGCTGAGAGGCAGCCGGCGCAACATCTGGGCGGTGACGATGCGTACAGCCTCGTCGTCATCTACCACCAGAATTTTTGACCGCCCTCTTGGCCGATCGTCTGACCTGTTCTCTGACCTTTGCATGGACAATGTCGCCAGCTACTTTGATCTGACTATAGGTACTACCGCCGCAAAGTTCTACCGGGGCACGCGCTGGGCTATGGGCTAAAGCACCGCCCGGTACTTTGTTCCGCTGGAACCGGAATGGGTACTCAGCTATCCGCGTGGATGTAGCCGTTCAGGCGCAAGGCTTCCAGCAAGCCGGTGAGAATCAGATCGGATACCACATGATCAAACAGTGACTCGCGATCAAACAGATGCGCAAAACCACCCGTCGCTATCAACAACGGAGGTTCATCAGCAAACACCTCCTCGGTGATGCGATTGGTCAGCTCGCGGACCATGCCAACATTACTCCAATACAGTCCACTCTGGATGCTATCAACAGTCGTTTTACCCACCGCGGAGCGCGCCGGTTTGATTTCAACTGAGGGTAATTTAGCGGTTTTTGCCTCCAGCGCCTCCATGGCCAGCCTTACCCCTGGCATGATGTTGCCCCCCAGAAAGGTACGATCTTTGGAGACTGCACAGACCGTGGTAGCGGTGCCGAAGTCAATCACAATCAGGTTACGTCCCGGAAACAGTTTGACTGCGCCCATGGCGTCTGCAATGCGATCACTGCCAACTTCCTTTGGATCTTTATAACTGATCTTGAGTCCGGTTTTGATACCCGGGCGCATCAGCATGGGTTCCAGCTGAAAGTATTTCTGGCAGCAGGCCCGCAACGAGTAATTCAGCTCGGGTACCACCGAAGATATGGCGACGACGGCAATCGCTTCCGGATCCACGCCGTTTTCACGCAACGCGCCACGCAAAAAAACCCCAATCTCATCAGACGAGCTGCGTGCCGTAGAGGCGTGCCTGAACTGCGTCACCAGTTCCTGATCTGCAAAAACCCCACAATAGATCTGGCTGTTGCCCACATCCAGCGCCAATATCATGCTTACCCCCTAAGCAGTTTGAGATTCTTGTTTGCGCATTTCCGTTTGCAGCTGCACATTGTCTATGAGGCGAACGCTACGCCCTTCACACTCAACCACAACAGCGCCAAATCGCCGCCCGTCCTTGCTGACAACATAGTCCACGGCAAAGCCAAGATCGCCCAGCTGACGTCTAACCAACTCATCGCTCGCCGAGGAGCTGAGCGCCTTGTTAAATTTGCCCGCCAGAGAACGTGCCGGCACTGACAACAGTTTGTTACGTGAACTCATGGCGAGCCCATCACACTCGCGCACTGTAGGACACGGTACAATTTCCACCGGCATGAAAAACGCCTCGGCCATATCCCGAATCAGAGTGTATTGCTGGTAGTCTTTTTCACCAAAATAGGCATGGGTGGGTTGCACCAGGTTAAGCAGTTTCATCACCACAGTTAACACGCCGGTAAAGTGGCCTGGACGATTACCCCCACAGAGTTCTTTACTGAACTCACTTTCGCAGACCTGGTAGCGAAAACCGTCCGCATAAATATCTTCGTAGCGTGGCAGAATGACATAGTCGACCCCATAACGCTCCGCCAGCGCCAGGTCTTCGTCCAGGGTATCCGGATAGTTGGCCAGGTCTTTCGGGTCGTTGAACTGAGTGGGATTTACGTAGATGCTGAGCACGGTAATGGTGTCAGTTTCAACACTGCGCCGGAGCAAAGAAGCATGGCCGTCATGCAAAGCACCCATGGTGGCGACAAAGCCAACACTATCCTGTAATTGCCGACGGATGTTGCGCCAGACATCCATATCCTTGATCACTTTCATCCGTACGCCTCCTGTGCACAGGGAAAGCCACCACTCGTAACGTCAGCATGGTACTGATTAACCGCTTCCAACAGTGCCCCGTGTCCGGCCATATAGTGGCGCAGAAACTTGGGTTTGAACGCAGCATTCATGCCCAACAGATCCTGCAGGACCAGAACCTGGCCGTCAGTAGCCGCGCCGGCCCCGATGCCGATCGTCGGTATCGACACGTTCTCCGTAATGGTACGCGCGAGTTGCTGAGGCACACATTCGAGTACCAGCGCAAAACAACCGGCCTGTTCCAGCCCCTGTGCTGCGGCACAAATCCGCTCCGCGTCGGCGTCGCTGCGCCCTTGCACCTTGTGGCCACCAAAGGCTTCTACCGATTGCGGCGTAAGCCCGAGATGCCCCATCACAGGCACGCCTGACTCAACTATGTGCGCCATAATGTCCAATTGCCCGTCTGCGCCTTCAATCTTGACGCAGTTGGCACCCGCCTGCATCAACGCAGCAACCGCTTCCATGGCGGGTTCAAGACCTTTGCGCACAGACAGAAACGGCATGTCGCCAATGATAAATTTATCCGGTGCACCACGTCGCACCGCCGCTACATGCGTCGCCATCATGTCGACCGACGCGTGGACGGTACTGTCATAGCCGTGCATGATCATGGCCAGGCTATCACCCACCAGCAAAGTATCTATGTCAGAGTCATTGAGGATTTGTGCAGACCAGAAGTCATAACACGTGACCATGGTGATCTTTGTGCGAGCCTGCTTGCGCGCGGCAAAGTCGAGAATATTCAAGTTACCCCCCTTAACGGGAGGGACTGTACGAGGCAGGCGCCCTGCTGGCGCGTAACCTATCTTCAAGTACCTGTCCCTCTGTTTTATATAAATGTTGTATATAACAGCATAAACACGGCATCGCCGGTTTACGGATCAAGTCTAGAGCGCAAAGTTACGTAGACAGTTTATGTGGGTCTCCGTTCACTGCACGTGCATTTTTTTGTCTGCTGAACAGACTGCACATGGTCCTGAATCGAAGCCGGAGGGCGAGACTACTAAGGAAAGTTAAGCTTGTCTATGAGTAGTTTTTCAGGCGCGCTGCAAGCGCTCAAACTGGCGAATCGTTAAGCGCCCGCCAACAAATCCTGCACTGCGCGTTGCGCCATGATTTTGACAAGATGGGCCCGGTATTCAGCCGATGCGTGCAGATCACTGTTAAATCCCGCGTCCGGCACCTCGATATTATCCAGGGCCGCAGCGGTGAGGTCGCTGTTTAATACCTGCTCGATGCCGCTGGCGCGAAACGCACAGGGTCCAGCACCGGTTACCCCGACCCGGATGTCACCGTCGAAGTCCGCAATCAGAACACCTACCACCGCGTAGCGGGACGCAGGGTTGGGAAATTTCCGATAAGCAGCCCGGGTAGGTACGGGAAACTCAATTTGCGTGATGATTTCACCCGGCGTTAACGCCGTTTCAAAAAGATCTTTGAAAAACTCATCACCCGCAATGCGGCGTTGCGAAGTAACGACGGTGGCACCAAGGCCAATCACGGCACTGGGATAGTCTGCAGCAGGATCACTGTTCGCCACCGAGCCGCCGATGGTGCCGCGATTACGCACCTGATTGTCGCCTATCTGGCTGGCCAGATAAGCGAGCACGGGCAAGGTGTCCCGTACCACCTGGGCGTCAGCCACCTGATTGTGACGCGTAAACGCGCCAATCTGGAGTTGCCCGTCGCTGCTGTCAATGCCGTTCATTTCTTGAATCTGCGACAGATCAATCAGATCTGTGGGTGCGGCCAGCCGCTGCTTCATCGTCGGTATCAGGGTCATACCGCCACTCAGATACATAGGGTCGTCAGCCGCTTTGAACAAAGCAACTGCTTCCTGCAAATCCGTCGGCTTATGGTAGTTATATTGATACACCACTTCCCCCCTTCACTTTCTTGTCACTGTCAGCACCGCCACAACGTCGATTATTCACCACGAATCGCTCGCCAGACTTTTTCCGGCGTGGCTGGCATGGATATGTCTTTATTACCCAGCGCATGGGTGACTGCATTCATAATGGCCGCCGGTGAACCGATGGCGCCAGCTTCTCCGCAACCCTTTACCCCCAACGGGTTGTGCGTACAGGGGGTCACCGTGGTATCAACATCAAAGTCTGGCAGGTCGTCCGCCCTGGGCATGCAGTAGTCCATCAGCGAGCCGGTCTGCAGCTGGCCGTACTCATCATAAATGCCGTGCTCCATCATTGCCTGGCCGGCACCCTGCGCCACTCCGCCGTGGACCTGACCGTCGACAATCAATGGGTTGATGATGTGCCCGAAGTCATCCACAGCCACAAATTTCACCAGAGTGGTGACCCCCGTATCGATATCCACTTCAACCTCAGCAACATGCGTTCCCGCAGGGTAGGTAAAGTTCTTGGGATCGTAGAAAGCTTTTTCGGTAAGACCCGGCTCAAGATCTTCGGGATAATCCGCCGGTACATAAGAGGCAAACGCTACCTCCTGTATCGACACCGACTGGTTACTGTCCTGTAAGCTGAATTGGCCATCCTGAAAATCCACCTGGTCTGGTTGCGCCTGCATCATGTGGGCCGCAATCTTTTTGCCCTTGCTGATAATTTTGTCAGCAGCAACCACCAGCGCAGATCCACCCACCGCAAGTGAGCGCGAGCCATAAGTCCCCAGTCCAAACTCCATACGCCCGGTGTCTCCGTGAATAACTTCGATGTCCTCATAAGGGATGCCAAGCTTGTCGGACACAACCTGAGCGAAGGTTGTTTCGTGACCCTGTCCATGACTGTGCGAGCCGGTAAACACACTAACCGAACCGGTAGGATTAATGCGCACCTCACCGCTTTCATATAAGCCGACGCCGGCGCCCAGTTCTGTCGCCAGTTTTGACGGCGCCAGCCCACAAGCCTCGATGTAGCAGGCAAAGCCGATTCCGCGCCGCTTACGTTGTTCAGCAGCCGCTGCCTGCCGCGCTTCAAAATTGTTGTAGTCGATCAGTTCCAGCGCCTTATCCAGACTCGCCTCGTAGTTGCCCGTGTCATAAACCAGTGCTACCGGCGTCTCGTAAGGAAAATCTTCCGGCTGAATCATATTCATACGGCGCAGATCCGCTGGGTCCTTGCCCAGTTCGCGTGCAGCCTGCTCAACAATGCGCTCCACAACATAGGTGGCTTCCGGTCGCCCTGCGCCACGATAAGCGTCCACCGGCGCGGTGTTGGTATATACCCCTTGGACCTCAACATAAATGTTGGGCGTTTTGTACTGTCCCGCCAGGAGCGTACCGTAAAGATATGTGGGTACAGATGAACCGAAGGTAGACAGGTACGCCCCAAGATTTGCAGTAGTAACCACCTTCAGCCCGGTAAACCGGCCCGACTCATCCATGGCCAGTTCAGCGTGGGTGACATGATCACGGCCATGAGCGTCGCTGAGAAAACTTTCACCGCGCTCAGCCACCCACTTGATGGGCCGCTTCACTTTGCCAGCCGCCCAGATCACCGCCGTTTCTTCGGCGTAAATAAAGATCTTCGAGCCGAACCCACCACCGACATCCGGGGCAATAACACGCAGTTTGTGTTCTGGCGCGACCTGGACAAAGGCGCTGAGCACCAGTCTTTCCAGATGCGGATTTTGGCTGGTGGTGTACAGCGTGTATTCACCGGACGAGGCGTCAAACTGGCCCAGACAAGCACGCGGTTCCATGGCGTTGGGAATTAAACGATTGTTGACAATGTCGAGTGTAGTTACGTGCGCTGCTTTGGCAAACGCCATGCGGGTCGCATCTTCATCACCAAGCGCCCACTCATAAGCCAGGTTGTGGGTGATTCCCGGATAAATGTCCTCCGAATGTGTGGCCGTAGCCAAATCAATGACGGGATTCAACTCACTAAATTCAGCAACCACAGATTCTGCACCACGCTTGGCCGCAAGAATGGAGTCCGCCACTACCAGTGCATACGGTTCACCAACATAATTAACGCGCTCCGCAGCCATGGGGGGATGCGGAGCAGACAACATATCCGCCCCATCTTTACTCTTAACCAGCCAGCCGCAGGGCAGATCTCCCAGACCATCCGCAACCATCTGCGCACCAGTCAGCACATCCACGACGCCGGGGACCGCCAGCGCTTCCGCACAATCAATACTGACTAACTCGGCCCGCGCGTAAGGACTGCGGCAGAAAAATCCATACAGCTGGCCGGGCTGCGTCAGATCATCCGTATAGCGGCCCGCGCCGGTAATGAATCGCAGATCTTCCCGTCGCCGCACGGCAGCGCCGATACCGTTTTCAAGTTCTGTAGTTTCTGCTTGAGCCATTATCGCCTCTCCGCAATCTAATACACTTCCCGCAAATAAGTTTCCGCAAAGGAAACGCGGGGTGGTCCGCTGGGTGTCAGCTAGTCAGCGACACTCTGAATTGCCCGCACAATGTTGTGATATCCCGTACACCGGCAAATGTTGCCTTCCAATCCCTCGCGAATCGCACGGTTATCCAGGTTGGTGTTGTTTTCCACCAGATCAATGGCCTGCATGATCATACCTGGCGTACAAAACCCACACTGCAGTGCGTGGCACTCGCGGAAAGCCGCTTGCATCGGATGCAATTGTTCAGTTGTGCCTATCCCTTCAATTGTGGTGACCTGCATGCCTTCAGCCTGCGGCGCAAGCACGGTGCAGGACTTCACGGCACGCCCATCCACATGGACCGTGCAGGCACCACATTGGGAGGTATCACAGCCCACATGCGTGCCAGTCAAGCCGAGTTCCACCCTGAGAATATCCACCAGCAGCGTATTGCTGGGTACATCAACTTCACAGGCTGCACCGTTTACGGTCATCGAAATTTTCACTGAAATTCCCCCATCAATATTCGACTAGGTGGTTAATACCGCTGCCAGTCCCAACACCACAAAAGCAATCAGCCAGATCTTCCATTGCCCGCTTGCCGCGGAACCCTCAGCCGTCTCTGCAGCCGCATCGCTCTGCCTCTGGTTATCTGGGGGAGCATCCTCAGCCACGGGATTTAATAACGCGCTGAACGCGGCAAAAAAGTCGTCCGCCATTTTGCGTGCCGCGCCATCCACCAGACGACTGCCAACCTGGGCCAATTTACCTCCAACGTTGGCGTTGACGACATAACTAAGCACTGTAGCGGTGCCAGCTTCTACGCTGCGTTTCTCTTCACTGAGCGCTGCTTCACCAGACGTTTCTTCATCAACGGTCTCTTCCCTGAGCGTAACGGTGGCACTGCCCTTGGCAAAACCTGCGGCACCGCCTTTGACGTTACCGACAATCACGTAGCTTTGCGGTGGTTGCAATTCAGACAACTCCAACGCTGCGTCAAAAACAGCGCTCACCGGGCCTACCTTGGCTTTAACCTTGACGTCGAAATGTTGGTCGTCGGTCCTGCTGACCTTCTGACATCCGGCAATACACTTACCCAGGATGTCGGGGTCATTCAAGGCCGCCCAGACTTGCTCACGAGGTGCCGCAATGCGGTATTCACCGGATTGTTCCAAATCCCTTCCCAATTCTTCTTAACTGCTTGTCGGTAATTAGGGTGCACCAAAGGCTGCGGCGAGGCAACCGCTTAACCGCGCAAACCGCGATTATCCGGCTTCCACCTCACCGAGGGCTCGCGCTCGGTCCAGTCGGCTTGCCTCGTCATCACCCAGATAACGGCGCGCAGCAAGCAGAAAGAGGATGCTCACGGCAAAGGCTAACAGCCCCCAGGTCGCCGCGCTTTGCAGCGCCGTGTCAGCGGGCATGCCTTGCGCATGCAGGAGATCGCTGATCTGACCGACCAGATAGGGACCCAGCGCCAAACCGACAAAGGTATTCATCAGCACATAGTATGCAGAAGCTGTTGCCCGCATACGCGGCATGACCAGATCGTTTATCGTACTGGCTCCAGAACCGATCCACGCTGGCGACAAGATGCTGAACACAAAACTGTAAATATAAGCGGCCACCACGCTGTCGGTGTAAAGAAATCCCAGCGCAAACGGCAACGCCAGCACGGGCACAGCCAGGCCAATGTAGAGCCTGGCATTCACCGTTTTACTCTTGAAGTAGTCGGCCAGGTAGCCACCCAGCACAATGCCGATGAATCCGCCCACGGCAGCGCCCAGACCAAGATACAGACCGGCATCTGCAATGGACTCACCGTGCACGCGTTGCATGAAGGGAGGTGACCAGAAACCCAGCCCGTAGGTAACAAAAGAGATACTGGGGAAGCCCACAGAAGCCAGCACAAATGCGCGGGATTTGAACATCATGGCATAACACGCGGGGTCGGTAAGATGCAGATACTGTACCCAAGTCACCGTGATATAAACGCCGGTGCCCAGCGCCACCCACTGCAACGCCGTAGGCATAAACCAGTAAAGCCCATAAAAAAGCGCCGTAAGGCCGGTCAGATAAATCAGGTTGCGCACCACCGCTCCCGCACCTCCGGCCTGCCACAACGTCACCAGAGACAATCCCGGCAGCACGCTCATCAGTGTACTCTGGGTCGCGCGGAAGGGATGGGGATGCATCTGGGTCACCAACCCTTCGCTCATGCCGCGCAGGGGCTCGCGCAATGTCCAAACCCACACCGCCACCAGAAGACCCGGGACACCGACCGTGAGAAACGCCGCCTGCCAGGGCTTGATGCCGAGAGGCGCGGTGGCGGGGTCCGGATACCAGGCGTACCAGGCTTCTACCACCGACCCCCCAAGAAACAGGCCAATGCCGGCGCCGAGGTAGATCCCGCTGGAATAAATGGCCAGCACCGTGGCACGTACCTTGGGGGAAAAGTAATCCGACAGCAGCGAAAAAGCGGCAGGCGTGGCACTGGCTTCCCCCACCCCGACACCAAACCGGCACGCCGCCAGCGCGCCATAACTTTTGGCAAACCCCGACAGCGCGGTCATCAGGCTCCAGAACGACAGGCCGATAGCAATCAGGCTCTTGCGGTTCCACACATCAGCCAGTTTGCCCAAAGGTATGCCGAAAACCGCATAGAAGATGGCGAATGCGGTGCCATACAGAAAACCGATTTCGGCATCACCAATACCCAGATCGGCTTTGATCTCCTCAGCCAGGATAGAAATGATCTGGCGATCGATAAAATTAAAGATGTACACCACGATCAGAACAAACAGAACGTATCTGGCGTAGCGGCCACCGGCTTCAGGGCTGGCCTCGGGTATCGCGTTCATTCAGTTCGCCCCGCATCTTTCGCTGGCGTCGACAGCGCCGGACCATCAAAGGTTTCCAGCACAGCAAACTCAGATACCGGCTTACGGCGCAAGCGGGTCAACTGTCTGACCGGACGCCCCAGGGGTAGCATGGCGGCAAGTGCGTAATGATCTGGAACATTAAACAAATTTTTGACCGCGTCTTCCTGCCCGACCGCAAAGGTGGTTAACGTCCCACCAAGTCCTTCATTGCGCGCAGCCAGCAGGATGTTCCAGACAAAGGGGTACACCGAACCGCCGGAAATCACACCGACCCGCGCCAGCTCACTGTCGAAGGACGCCACTACCGAAAGGTCCACAAAAACCAGCAATACCACCGGGGCAAAACAGATTTTGTGGATCAACTCGTCACTTACCGGCGCCGCAGCAATCTGCGCCTCCGTCAGGGCCGTTGGATGGATGGTATTCCACGGTGCTTCCCCGGCCTGAACCTGGGCAATATAACGACGCATGGTCGGCTCGATCAGTGGCACCAGCTCAGCGCGGCGTGCCTGATCCCGCACAACCAGTACTTTCCACCCCTGCCGGTTCCCCCCACTCGGGGCAAAACGGGCATTGTCCAGAATGGTCCCGAGCATCTCATCGCTGACGGGTTCGTCCAGAAAATCACGCGCCGCAAAGGTCGTGCGCATTACTTCATAAAGTTCCATAGTGGTTCCCCTCCCACAAAAAAGAGCGCATTTCACTGACAGGCGAACCGAGAAAGAATTGTCGAATCAGTGGACAAGCACCTTGCCTGATCAGCCAGTTTGCACAACAATAGGCCCCGGCTGCCCAACCGAGCAGTTCAGGCAACCTACCCCCGCACGGACTATAGGGATAAATATGAACGGTTTCGAGAACAATTCAGTCGAGGAGCATCCGCCGGAAGTACTCATGCGCGGCCTGTTGCGCGCTTACTATTGGATGGATGAGAGCTTACAGAATGGCTTACAGCGCGCGGGTTACAAACCACGCACCCGAACCCAGACCATGATTCTGATCCACATCTCCAACGGCGTTACCCGCGCTGCAGAGCTGGCCAGAGCCCTGGGTGTCAGCCGGCAGGCGATTCAGCAGCAGATCAACGACCTGGAAGAAGATGATCTGGTCACACAAATGCCCGACCCGAATGACAAGCGCGCCAACCGCATAGTGTTCAGCGAACGTGGTGCAGCGCTGATCAATCAGGCCATGGAAACTCTGCGCGGTGCAGAACAGGCGCTGGCCATGCGTCTGGGTTACGACCAGGTTACCCACATGCGTCGCGCCCTGATGGCCGACTGGGGTCCAGTGATTGGTGAGCAACGCGCCCCCGGGCGTAAACGCACAGTGAGCTGATTCACCGCCACAGTATAAATCTCCGGCCAGCGCCGGCATTGTGGAAGGTACTGAAACGCTGATGACGTGCTGCCGACAGCACGCCACAACAACACAACGCCCTGTTGGCGAGCCTTCGCTCGCCTACCAGCTTTTGTGAGTCGCCAATCCATGGACGTTAACCAATACCTGCAACGCATTCACTTCCAGGGCCGCCCTGCGGCCGACCTGGCGACCCTGCGGCAGATCCATCACCAGCATCTGCTGCATATCCCGTACGAAAATCTGGACGTCCAGCTGGGCACCCCGCTGGATTTTGATATGCAGCGTATCTTCACCAAGTTGGTGACCCATAATCGCGGCGGCTGGTGTTACGAAATGAACGGACTGATGGGCTGGGCGCTGAGCGAGCTGGGCTTCCAGGTTACGCGCATGTCCGGCGCTGTCATGCGCGCGAGCGAAGGGGATCTGCAACTGGGTAATCATCTGCTGCTGGAGGTCCTGCTCGAGCAGCCCTATCTGGCGGATGTCGGGCTGGGAGACGGCTTGCGCGAGCCTATCCCAATCCGCGCCGGTGAGTATATCCAGGGCGGCCTGACTTACCGACTTGAGCACATGGCGGATGGCTATTGGCGCCTGCACAACCAGCAGTTCAGTAACGTGAGTTCTTTCGACTTTAAGCACGCACCTGCGCTGGAAGATGAGCTGGAGGCGAAGTGTCAATGGTTGCAGACTGCGCCGGAATCGCCGTTCAAGATGCTCCTGATCGCACAACGGTTCAAGCCAGAGAGTATTGCGGTACAGCTGGGCAAAGTGAGCACCACCATCACTGCCCAGGGCAAACAAAGCGAAACCCGTGAGACACTGGAAGAACTACAGCAGCATTTGCGCGACGAATTTGACCTGTCGGTCGACTTGAGTGATATCTGGCCTGCCATTGAAGCGGCACATACACGGTTCAACACCACTGAGCCGTCGTGACCAGGGTACTGCTGTTTAACAAGCCGTACAACGTTCTTTCGCAGTTCACCGATCAGGCTGGCCGGGCCACCCTGAAAGACTATATTACAGACCCTGCAATGCGCGTAGCCGGCCGCCTCGACCGGGACAGCGAAGGGTTGCTGGTATTGACCAATACCGGCGCCCTGGCGCACAAAATCACACACCCCGACCGGCACATGACGAAAAACTACTGGGTGCAGGTGGAGGGTACTCCGCAGCCAGCCCAGTTGGACGAGTTCGCCGCAGGCATTGAACTCAACGACGGCGTATGCAAACCTGCAAAGTGCCAGCTCGCGGAGCCGCATATCCTCTGGCCACGCAACCCGCCAATCCGCGAGCGCCGGAATATTCCAACTGCCTGGTTAAGTATCACGCTGAGCGAGGGACGCAATCGTCAGGTGCGCCGTATGTGCGCTGCCGTGGACTTACCTGTCCTGCGTCTGATCCGCTATCGTGTGGGTTCCTGGACGTTGGACAATATTCGCCCCGGCGCCTATCGAGTCTTGCTTCTGTCGAATTAGTCAAGCTAACGAGCCATCTCTCTTCTGTAACAATTGTAAGCCATTTTGACCATGTGACTTACATGATCAACATACGTTCAAAGTAACATCTGCTCTATGCTGTAGGCGTTGAGAATTATTATTTGGGAGACAGTAGATGAAACTTGGTAGACCAATCATCGCTTGGGCGATCTGCGCCCTGTTCAGCATCAGCAGCGTGCACGCAGCGCCAATGACCTACAACGTCAGCAGCACTGACGTTGTGAACTGTAGCGGTGCGCCCCACGGCTTCTGGACTAATCAGCTACAACTCGGTGGCGGCTCATGTGATCAGTATTACAACTATCAGGAAGGTTCCACGCTCGCCGTCGACACTATGGCTGGCGAAGCTGTGCTGGATGCTACAGCGGTAAACCCTTACGGGGTAACTGCAGTGATCAACTTCACCTGGGAAAACCTGGTGCCCTACAGCGATTGGACCGGCGTTGTTAAAAATGGTGGTGGCGGCAACCCCGCCGACTGGCTTTACTTCGCCAGCGGCTCGGGCAGCGCCAGTTTTTTCTATGCGGGCAGTCTGTTAGGGACAATCGCGATGGAAATCATGCCAAATACTGCGCTGCAGCTTGGCCTCGGTGCGAATGACAAAGATGGGGCTTATGGTGCGTCGTCCTGGCTGAAGCCACTGGTGTACAGCAAAACCCGGGTTGGGAAGCACTGGGATTTCAATATGAACCTGAGCGCCGCGAGCGTTCCTGCAGGTGGCAGTGTGATCACCATGCTGCTGGCGCTTTTTGCACTGGGCGCTCTCCGACGCCGGAACCTTCGTTCCGCCGCTTAACCACTCCAGCCGGAACTTAGAGCACGTCGATCTGGCGATCCCATATACGCGGATCGCCGCGACGACGCTCTATCACCGGTTCAGCATCTCTTGACTTGAGCAACTGCTGGCTGTCGATATAGGCAGCCAGCGCTTTCTCCGCTAATTCCCGAGTGGCAAACGGACCCTCGTCACCTTCCCGGGTCGCAAACCAATACTGGTCGTCCACCCGGGCAAAACGGTCGGCGGTACGGAAATACCTGACCTGGTCTTTCTCGGTGTCGGATGCACGTTTATCTGAATCAGCCATACCTCAGCATATCACCAGCCGCTTCAGTCTCGATGTGATTGACTGCGCAAATTGACTATTCCAGGCGCAGACTACCCGTGATAACAGGTTGTACACGTCCGCCAACCTGGAGCGGATGCCCTACCCGCAGGTAAAGTCGCGAGGGACGTTGCATTTCTACGCCCTGATCGACAATCACCTCGCCAAGCGCACCATGATGACGCAACAGATAAGCGGCGAATGCGGTGTTGGCACTACCGGTGGCCGGGTCTTCGCGAATACCGGAGGCTTCGAAAAACATCCGCGCGGCATAATCAGCCTCGGTGGCGTAAGGCTCATCGGTAAAGAGAAAAATACTGTCCACCGGCACACCCTGATCCAACAAAGCGCGACGCGCTTCAACCTGCAATGCAGCCTGACGCAGACTGGCCAGGTCACGTACCGGAATCAGCACAAACCGGGGTCCTACCTCCGCCAAAGCCACTGGGGTACTGGTGCCAATCTGATCGGTGTTCAGACCCAGTAAAGACGCCGCGGCTTCGGTGTCCAGTTCGCCGCTGAAGGTAACTGCAGGGGGTGTCATCCAACCAATCCCGTCAGCAAACTCCACGGTAACCGGACCTGCCTTCAGATTGAGCACAATCTCTCCCACGCCACGGGTCAGCTCCCAGGCTGTACCAACTGTGGGATGCCCGGCAAAAGGCAACTCCCGTACCGGCGTAAAAATTCGCACCTCTGCCTGGCCCGCCGTGTGGCTGAGCACAAAGGTGGTCTCGGAAAAATTGGTTTCCCGGGCGATAGCCTGCATCTGCGCGGTACTCAAATCAGCGGCATCATGGACCACGGCCAATTGATTACCTGCGAGCCGTTGCTCGGCAAATACGTCTAGTATGGCAATGGGATATTGACGGGATTCATCGGGGGCGTTGGTCACAACTATGTCCTTCATAACATGCAACTATAATATGCAAGATGGGGGTATCCAGCCGTCACGCCTGTGCGGCACGCGGGATAGATACAAAGTTACGGCAGGTATGCCAGGCAATACCCACCAGCGACGTCGCCTCGGATCCATTTTTTGTGCCAGTATAGCGTTAATCCAATCCCTGAAGACAGAGCTTGTCAGCCAATAGGTGGACCAGGTCATCTGCCGAATGCTGTTCGTCAGTATGACCGAAGATGCAACGGTCCGGGCGCACCAGAGCGGCATCAGCGTGGGCAAAAACTCGGTCAAAGTGGCCTCGCACTTCTTCGAGTTCCTGTAGGCTGATGACACGACCACCAAGCCGCGCCAGAACGGCGTGGTTATATTCGCTCAGTGTGATCGCCTCAGCCGTTTTGCCGACCAGACAGAAACTGTCACCGAGCAGCGTATCGAGCCGCTGCTCCGAATCTGGTTGTGCCGCATCCGACAGTGACATGTCAGTCTGCGCAGTGCTGGCGTCCCGCCGTCGGACGATCGGCTGGCTGAATAGAAAGCCAGTGGTGCCGTCATTGTGGACCTGTTCTTCAATCACAACACCCTGACGCAAGGGTGGTTGATCCCGGCCCTGGCCGTAACCGGCAGCTTGCAACTCAGGCCGCGTTGTCGGTGGTTGCCGGCCCTGCTGTTCAGCCGCTTCTACCGCCGCCATATGTTCCATCAGTTGCCCGAGCGACACCGCCCAATCCACAAGATCATGCGCATGGGCATCACGCTCTGCCTGATAGGTATCCAGTAAATCCGGGGACGCCAGACCCCGCAGCACCAATGGTAGTTTCCAGGCCAGATTGATAACGTCGCGCATCCCGCTGTTCATACCCTGACCCAGGAAGGGTGGTGTCTGGTGGGCCGCATCACCGGCGATGAAGATGCGCCTGTCACGCCATGTCGCAGCGGTAGCGGCGTGAAACTGATAAACCGCGGCGCGCCGGATGGAGTAAGTGTCGCGCGGCGTCCAGGCATCCAGCAGACTGCTGATACGTTCGGGCTGCAGCATCTCCTCCCAGGTTTCCCCTGGATTCAGTTTAAATTCCCAGCGCCGATACGGATCTTTGGTACATACGTAGGTGGTAATGCGGGCGGGGTCGCAGACTTGCAGGGTCGACAGCTCGAGCGTGTGGCCGGGTTTAGTGGTCACATCCACCACCAGCCAATCGTGATCATAACCCAGATTGACCCAGTCAATCTGCAGACTGCGCCGGACAAAGCTGGACGCCCCATCACAAGCCAGCAAATACCTGGCCCGCACAGACTCGACAGCCGGATTGTCGTCATCAACCGGCTCGATACTTAATTGCGCCGTATCCGCGTCCTGGGTAACCGCGGTCGCGCGGTAGCCGACATAACTGGCGACCCGTGGGTCTGCTAACGCATGCTCGCGCAGAAAACCCTCCAGCTCAGGCTGGTCGAACATGTTCATGGGTTGCCAGCCATTGGCACCAAAGTCCGCAACCCGGGTGCCAAACAGAAATTCGCGTTTGGAATTGGCAAAGCCGACGCGTTCCCCGGGCCTGACGGTCTGCAGCAGCGCATCAACCGCTTCAGCGAGTCCGCAGGGCTGCAAGGCACGGACAATCTCTGCGTCCAGATTAACCGCCCGGGGTAATTTGTAAACTGTCGTATCCTGTTCCACCGCAACCACGCTCAAACCAGCGCGAGCCAGAAGGATGGCTGCCAGACAGCCCACCGGACCCAAGCCCAGGATGGCAACATCATACAGTGGTTGGTGATTGTCCTGCGTTGTCTCGTCAGCGCTCATGACCGGCGTTCTCTTGTCCACGTACAGCGTCAGGATTGTGCGCGCCGCCCAGCAACCCGTCGATCATTTTGTTCAGCGCAGCTTGAGGCACAAGCCGCTTGACCAGACCAAGGCCACGGGCCTTATCTAACGGCACCTTGAATGGCCTGTTGGCGCTACGGATGACCTTGAGGATCGCAGCCGCGACCTGCTGCGGTGTAAAACGGCTGCTGCGGCTGTCAGCGGCCATACGTGCGGCCATCGCTTGTGCGGGCGACTGCGCGGTCATGGCAGCGGCCAGGCGCAGATGCGAGCCTGTGTCTGCGCGCGCCATCGCCATGGCCACCGGTTGCATGACAACCACATCTACCCCCTGGGCACGGACTTCATGGTAAAGCGCCTCACTATAAGCCTCCAAGGCGAACTTGCTCGCCACATAACCGCTGAGATACGGTACCGCCAGAACACCACCCAGCGAACTGATGTTGATGATGCAGCCGTTGCCCTGACTGACTAGACGCGGGACCAGGCTGCGACAAACCCGCATGACACCGAACAGGTTGACGTCGAACATGCCTGTCATCTCCCGGATGCTGGTTTCCTGTACGCTACCCAGGGTCATTTCGTTAAAACAGTTGATCACGACATCAACCCGACCGGCAAGCGCGAAGACTTCGGCGATACACGCGTCCACCGAGCCTTCATCGCTGACGTCCATCTGCAGCAGCGGGTACGCGTAAGCCTCCCCTGCCGGGTCCAGCTGAGATGCTTCCAAATTGCGCAGCGTCCCGTATACCTGCAAACCCTGTTCATGCAGGTAACCGGCCAGCACCCTACCCAATCCACCAGAGACGCCACAAACCAACACAACCGGTGCTGCGCCTGAGTTCTGAGAAACATTCATCCGAGTCATGCCAATTCCGTTATACTCGTAGCATGTGAAGAATATAATCACTATTTTCGTAATAGAGCAAGTTTAATGCAAGACAAATCAACAGAAGACGTCAGCCAGCCTCAGGAGCAGACAAAAAAGCGGCAGCGCGCCGTACAGCAACGTGCCGTGCAAACACGGGAGCGCATTCTGGAAACCGCGATTGAGCTGTTTGCCACCCGCGGCTACGAAGGAGTCGCAGCACGCAACATCGAAACAACAGCCCAAGTGAAGCGCGGCCTGGTGGCCTACCATTTTGGCACTAAAGAAGATTTGTGGCGGGCGAGCGTGGACTTTTTGTTTGCCCAGATGCCACCGGTGTCGCGCGACACCGAGCGGGCCCTGCAGGACCTTCCGATTGAGGCACAAATCCGCGCACAGATCACACTGTTTGTGCAGTTCAGCGCGCGCTATCCCGCGGTAAGTCGCATTATCATCCAAGAGGGTCGAAGCCCCACATGGCGACTCGACTACCTGGTGGAAAACTATGTTCGGCCAAGGGTCAGCTGGATCGACAAAATTGTCGGCGGTGGACTGAATCCTCACGGCCTGTACGCTTTCATTGGCGCAGCCACACTGGTATTTGACGTAGGCGCGGAATGCCGCAGCCTGTTCGGGGTTGATCCCTACGACGAAGCGTTTGTCCGGGAGCACGCGAAAGTCGTCTGCGACATGGTGTTGGGGAACAACCTGCTCGCGATTGCCCCAACCGACCCCGGCGCAAGCGGCTAAACTGGCCCGATGACCGCGCCTTTCTCTGCGACAGTTCTATATGCTCTGGTGCTGGTGGCGGCACTGGCCCATGCCAGCTGGAATGCGCTGATCAAGCGCAGCGATGATCCTCTCCTGAGTCTGGCAGGTATCCGTGCCGTGGGACTGGTTGCCGCTCTGCTCGTGTTGACGGTGGCGCCGTGGCCGCACCCTGACGCCTGGCCCTTTCTGGCCGGTCATGCACTGTTTATCTACGTGTCCTACTTTTTTCTGCTGCAGGCTTATCAGCACGGCGAGTATTCCACCGTGTACCCCATCGCTCGCGGGATTGCGCCCATGGCTGTGCTGCTGTTATCGGTGCTGTTCGGCGTAGATGCTCTAAGCGGCGGCGAAATGATTGCCACACTGATCATCGTGACCGGGATCGGTCTGTTTGCCCAACAGAAAAGTGCCAGCCCGGTTGCTGTTGCCTACGCGCTGGGCACCGGGCTGAGCATTGCGGGTTATTCCCTGATGGCAGGGCTTGGTGTACGTCCGTCCGGCACCACGCTGGGCTACCTGGCGGCCAGCGAAGCCCTGGCGGCACTGGGGCTGTTGCCTATTGCATGGTATCTCCGACGCAGGCATCTGGTGAACTATATGCGCGCGCACTACCTGGAATTGCTTGGGGCGGGATTGTTATCCATCACCGCGTTCGGCACGGTAATCTGGGTGTATAACTTCCTGCCCATTGCACCGGTGTCCGCAGTCCGCGAAAGCAGTGTCGCTTTTGCAGTACTGATCGGCGTCTGTTTTCTCGGTGAAGCACTGAACTGGCAGAAGGTACTGGGGCTGACGCTGGTCATCAGCGGCACCGTCAGCCTGGCGCTGCTGGTCTGATCAGCAGCATTAATACGGGGCTGCTCAACTTGCGCAATATTCATGACCTTGGCGGGTTTTTGCTGCAACACTTGCACCCTGTCACTTTGCACAATCTTTGGACCACCACCCATGACCAACACCGCAGAAACGGCTTTAAGCGCTATCTATCACTACGAAACCCTGGGCGATCTGATCGGTTGTTCGGGCCAGCCTAAGGCTGACCAGTTCCAACTCATCCAGGCTGCGGGTTACCGGGCGGTCATCAATCTTGCTTTGCCGGACTCAGACCATGCCATTGCTGACGAAGGCAGCATCGTCACCGGTCTGGGCATGAGTTACCACCATATCCCTGTTAAGTTTGACGCGCCGTGCATCACCGATCTGCGTCTGTTTAACGGGGTCATGCAAGCACTGCAGGGCCAGCGGGTATGGGTTCACTGTGTGGTCAATGCACGGGTTTCCGCTTTCCTGTTTCTGCATCTGCATCGTCTGCACGGATTACCAGCCACTGCCGCGCGCACGCAATTGCTGGATAAGTGGGAACCGCAGATGGATGACGTGTGGCAGGAGTTTTTACGCACGCCCAAAGCCGCTATGCTGCAACCCGAAGCGATCGAGTAAGGCAAAGACTTCACATGCAGGCATATGCCAGAGTCTCCGTCCATGGCGGCCACAGCGGTACCTACTGCAATCACGCCCGCGACACCCTGAGTGATGTGGTGGCGCGCTACGTGGAACTGGATTTTGCGTGGGTCTGCCTGACCGAACACATGCCGCCCCAGCATGCCCATCTGATGGGTCCGGAAGAAGCCGCTGAGGGTTTTACCACAGCCGATTTGCACGCGCGCTTCAGCCGTTATTTTGCCGAAGCGCGCCAGCTGGCAGAGCAATACGCAGACCAGATTGACTTGTTGGTTGGTTTTGAAACCGAGGGTTACACCGGCTACGCTGATGAAGTGCGTACGCTCATCGAAACCCATCAGCCAGATATGCTGGTGGGGTCCGTGCACCACGTGCAGGATATTCTGTTTGATGCCTCTGCTGAACACTATGCTCAGGCCATCAGCGCCTGTGGTGGGGTCGAGGCCATGTATTGCGAGTACTTCGATACGCAACTTGAATTGCTGCAGCAATTTGAACCCGCCGTTGTGGGCCACTTTGACTTGATCCGTATCTACGACCCCGATTATGCGTCCCGTTGGGAAGTCCCGGAAATCCGCGAGCGCGTCATGCGCAACCTGACCTGCGTGAAAGACCTTGACCTGATTCTGGATCTGAATGTCCGGGCTCTGGCCAAAGGCGCACGCGAACCCTACATTGGCGCACCCTGGCTACGCTACGCCGTTGAGCACGATATCCGCATCAGCACCGGTGACGATTCCCATAGCGTGGCTAACGTTGGCCAGCACCTGGATGCCACAGTGGCTGCGCTGATTGCGGCAGGTGGCACGGTCGACTGGCCCAAGCCAACCCGCTTCCGCCATGTACATCAGCACGGGTAGTCTGCGGTAGATCTAGAAGTTGCTGGAGACCAATTGCGCCTTGACGACATCATCGACCGCTTTCATCTGCGCCAGAAAAGGCTCCAACTGATCCAGCGGTAAAGCGCTGGGACCATCACACAGCGCACTGTCCGGATCTGGATGCGCCTCCAGAAAAAGCGCGGCAATGCCAATTGCCAGCCCTGCGCGAGCCAGTTCCGCCACCTGCTCACGGCGCCCGCCGGAGGCATCCGCACCGCTTTCACGGATCTGCAGGGAGTGGGTTACATCAAAGGTGACCGGCACATGGCCGCTATCTTCTTTGAGCGTGCGGAAGCCCAGCATATCTACGACCAGGTTGTCGTAACCGAAACAGGTGCCGCGTTCGCAGATCATGAGCCGGTTATTGCCGCACTCGCGAAACTTCTCAACCACATGACAGACTTGCCCAGGGCTCATGAACTGTGGTTTTTTTATGTGAATCACCGCCTGGGTTTCTGCCATGGCGCGGACCAGATCGGTCTGCCGTGCGATAAAGGCGGGCAGCTGGATCACATCACAGACTTCTGCGGTGGGCTGCGCCTGGTCAATTTCGTGGACATCCGTGAGTACAGGCACCGCAAAGGACTGCTTCACCTCTTCGAGGATACGCAAACCCTCTTCCAGGCCAGGGCCGCGGAATGAATGGATGGAAGAACGGTTCGCCTTGTCAAAAGAGGCTTTGAATATATAGGGAATTCCCAGTTTCCCCGTCGTGGTCACATAGTGCTCCGCGGCGCGCAGGGCCAAGTCTCTCGACTCGATGACATTAATACCACCAATCAGCGCAAAGGGCTGCTGGTTGTTGAGCCGAAGCTCGCCTATTTCAATGGTTTCCATACTTCCTCCGGCTGCACTCGCCGCGCATCCTAGCAGGCCACTCAAGAACCAACCACACCCGGAGTGGATTTAGCGCTCGGCATGGTCCTTGTGCAGTTCCCAGGGCAAAGCGCGGGTTAGCAAAACATCGAGCAGATTTGCCTGAAAGTGCGCATTGCCAGTCAGCGTGGCATGTTCTTCGCACAGCAGAAAACTATAAGCCAGTGGAAAGTAAGAAAACGCATGTCTGGGTGTGTTCGGCGACAGCGCATCCCGCGCCAGCAGCGATGGCTTCGTCACGGTGCCATCACCCGGGTCGTACATGAGTTGTTGGTAATCAATACCCGGCATTGGCTGTCTGATCTGCGCCGGGCTGAAACGCACCACTGGCAAGCTGCCTGGTTGGTCATTGCGCCCTTCGAGTATCCAGCGTGCAGGGGTGAGCGAACAGTTACCGCCAAACACAACCAGTTTCAGTGGCGGTTCGCTGACATCGGGACAGCCACCCAGATCCTCCTCATAATTGGGACATACAGTCAACGCCCAACTGAAACGACGCGCCCGCTCGGCATAACGGCTGAATTGTTCGACCAGCGCCCCATAATAAGCCTGGCCATGTCGCGTCTCGACCTCAGCACGCACTTCAGGGGCAAAAATATTCCACTGAAAGGTCCGCCAGGTGTCCACGTCAAACTGGTCCTGATCAACATGACTGCCATGGGTATCATAGAGCCAGCGCACGATACGATGAGGGAACAATTGATAGGTGCTGGGCAGTGTGGCCACAACCTGGGGTGGAATGCGCCGCAGCCCGACACTTTGCCCGCGGATAAAACCTTCAATCGCTGAGACCGACCCCAGATTCGGAGTACCCAGCAGAATCATCTTGTTGATCGCATCAGCACCCTGCCAGGTGACCTGCAGACGATTGTCATTCAGCACATCTTCAGTGCCGAAGCGCAGGTAGTAACGTGCCATCAGGCCACCCATGCTGTGCGCAATGACATCTACCTTCAGCGTCGGATCAGCGTAATCAGCGCGAATCTGTTGAATAAAGTCATGAAACTGACGCACGGTGGTGACATTGTCCTGCCGCCAATCATAGTCAAAAATGTACACCCGCCGCTGGCTGTCAGCGGCCACCGGTGCCCCGGGTTCAAACCTGACATAACCCCCGTAGTTCACCAGTGTGTCGATCAACTGACCATAAAAATCCCGACCGAACTCTGTTTCGGTAATACCCGCAGGTTGCAAACGCATCGTGTCGAGTTGGGCAGCCGCAATGGCGCCCGCCGCAGGCAGCGGTACTGCCAGCTGACGATAGGTCCCAAGTGCCACATCCAGCAGCGAGCCCGGCCAGACCTCCTCACCGGTATCCGCATCCACCAGGCGGGAACCCAGCAGACCCGGCACAATCACGACAGGCGGAGTCTTAATTGCCGCAAGGTCATGGCTACGATACAACTCAGTAAAATCCGGTTGCAGTCCCTGACAGCCCGCCAGCAGAACCAGGCAGACCAGTCCTGCAATCCTATTGCCAACACCAATCAATCTCATCGCACTGGCGCCCCCTCTGCCCAGTGGAACCATTTGTTATTCCAACGGTCTGTACCCCTACAAGAATTCGGGAGAACCCATGCAGTCATTGATTAATTCCTGTCGAATCGCGCTCTTCATGAGCCTTTTGACCTTAGGCATAAGCCTGAGTTTCGCCCACGCCAGTGAACACGCAAACGGTGAAATCCGCAGCATGCCTCTGACCAATACTGCCGGTGACCAGTGCCAAACCACCGGCGTGCGTGTAGAGCAGGTTATCCCACAAGCAGAAAAAGAAGAACTTGTTATATCCATCCCGTCCCAGGCTGTGGCGGAGAAACCTCAGCTGCGCCTGTACAAACTGGACAACACAGCTTTCGCATTTGAAGCTTTTAAAGAACTGCATGACGACGATTACCATGACCGGCGCACTTTTTCCGTGGTCGTGGCAAAATCTGAAAATCTGAGCTTTAAGGTGGGTTTTTCATCAGTGCAGGAAGACTTTTAGCCGGCTTATTCATTCACAGAAGAGATCGCATCGGTCGGCAAGCTTATCCGCCGGCAATAGGAGCCACGTCATGAACAGTCTATCCAACTGGCAGCCGTGCAGATGGCAAGCCAAGGGAATACTTGCATTCTGCCTTTGTTTGCCCGCTGCGATAGTGACGGCACAGGCGCCTCACGTCTACGACAGCAGCGTCTGCGCACCGGATGGCATTGCGCTGGGCG
>JBCCUW010000001.1:0-34962 GCA_039196385.1 Pseudomonadota bacterium | reverse complement strand
TGTTGAAGCTGCTGTGTCTGTGCGGCTTTGCGATTACAGCGATTCTAGTTTACTGGCGCACTTGCGGCATGCAGCAGTGGTCCATGCTCAGGTCCCGTGGATGGCGGCGTTGGCGACAGATGCCCCTGGTAAGCCCAGAACACTACCTTGGTGGTATGACGTTCTTGTTTGCGCTGCTGCTGTTCGTGTTACCTGTGTTTAACCCATGGTACATGGTGTGGTGGTTGGCGTTTGCCGTTTTGCGCCCCACCGTGACTGCCTGGACCTGCTCTGTTGTGCTCCTGTTGAGTTATGTCACCGGTATTAATACCGGTGACACCAATCTACAGTTGTACCAGATGCCGACGTGGGCGCTGTGGTTAGAATTTGGCGCGGTGGCGCTTGCCCTGGCTGTCGACTTATGGCGCTATCAGCCTGGAGGGTTGTCGGTCAGATCGAGTTTGTAACGCTTGTTCAGGTAGTACAGGACCAGCGGCACATGCTCTCTGGACATGGTGGTGAGGGCCAGACGATCCGGCGTTTCGCAATCGATCAGCGCCAGCGCAAAGTCCCGGGTCGGACCATTGCGATAAGACTTGGCGGTAGAGCGCTTCAGTTTCTTCACCTCGCCGTCGACCTTCACGCAGTAGTCAATTTTTTCACTGCCTTGCGCGCGGCCTTTGTACACCGATTTACCAAATTCGTAAGCCTCGTCCACGACGCGGGGTGCTGCACCACCGCTTAAGCCGCCGCCCGGAGAACCTCCGCCGAAGCCGCCGGATGACAGGGCGCTCCCCGAAACCAATAATAGTGCGCCGGCGAGTAAAAATTGGAACTTGTGCACGTTTGCCCACTCCTAGTGATAGATCGATGCCCAATTGGACGACTATATGCGATTTAAGTTCAGCAAGACGAATGCGATGCAAACTGTGCAACTCGTTGTAGGTGTGGGTTTGTTTTGTGCAGTGCTTGTCCCGGTGCAAGCAGAGCAACCGTCACCGCGTCAGGCGGCGCTGACGGATCTGGCCCGCGATATTGTCGAACAATATCCGGATATCCCTCACGTTGATGTGCATGCGTTGCAGGATCGGCTGGCTGGCGTGACGCTGATCGATGTACGCGAACCTGCTGAATTTGCGGTCAGTCGCATTCCCGGCGCGATCAATATCAACGACGCAGATACCCTGCTTGCTTTTGCGCGCACTCATGACAAGCCGCTGGTGCTGTATTGTTCGGTGGGTCGTCGCAGTGCGGATTTTACGGAGTTGCTGCATCGCGCAGGGGAAGCCCAGGCGGTAAACTTTGTCGGCTCTATCTTTGCTTGGGGAAATCAGGGTATGGCGTTGGAAGATGACCAAGGCACAACTGATGCAGTGCATCCTTACAACTGGTTCTGGGGCTGGCGTTATCTGGATGCCCAACTGCACGCGAGCAAGCCCAGATGAAAATACTGATTACCGGAATGAGTGGTTTAATTGGCCGTGCGCTTCGTGCCGAGTTAGCTGCAGATCATGAACTGACCGCATTTAACCGGTCGCAGGTCGACGGCGTGCGCAATGTTAATGCAGACCTCAGCAATTTTGATGCGCTGGTCGCTGCAGCCGCGGATCAGGATATTGTGATACATCTGGCTGCAAAGGCCGGCGAAAACTACAGCTGGGATGAATTGCGGGATACCAACGTGGAAGGTACTCGGCACGTGTTCGAAGCAGCGGTGCGTGCGGGTGTACCCCGGGTGGTATTTGCCTCCAGTGGGGCCACAGTCGCCGGGTACGAACGTGATGAACCGTATCGCTCACTGGTGACGGATAGCCCGTTACCAGACGCGTGGCCTATGCTGACGGTTGATACACCTGTGCGTCCTGCGGGTATTTATGGCAGCACCAAGGTCTGGGGTGAAGCATTGGCCCAACATTTTGCGGATACTACCGATTCCCGCTTTGTGTGTGTACGCATCGGTTATGTGAATGAAGAAGATGCGCCCAGCTTCCCGCGCGCCAGGAGTGTATGGTGCAGTCAGCGCGATGTGGTAGACGCGCTAAAGCGAGCTGCACTCGAATCGCTCAGCCCGAAATGCGCCAGATTTTTTGCCGGCTCCGCCAACGCGCGGAACTATCGCGACCTGGAGCATGGCCGTGATTTGCTGGGTTTTGTCCCCTCGGATGGCGCTGACTAGTCGGGTTGGTCTGAGGCCCATTTCACGGTCCTGGCATGGTCCATGCCAGATCAGATGACCTCACCCTGGGCCAGTTTGGTTGCATACTCCACGGCCGTAATGGTGCCAGCGCTCTCCACCAGAGACTGATCTTCCGGTGAAAGCAGTGCGGCCATACCTTCGATGCGTTTCCACATGGCAACAGGCGCTGAACCATCCGTGGCAGGTACGTAGGGAGAGGCCTCGGTCAGGCTGAACTGGTGGACGTAGCGCGCGCAGTTTACCCAGACCTGTTCTATGTCCAGCTTCACTACGAGATCTGCACCCGGGTAAGCCGCCAGTTCCGGTCCGGCATCAACCAGGCTGGCACGGCCCTGGGCGCGCAGTCGGTTAGGGGTTTGAAAGTCGACAAACAGTAGACCCACCTGGGGGTTGGCTGCAATGTTGCCCATCGAATAGAACATACCGTTGCCATCATAGCTGGGGAACATTAATTGACGGTTGTTCAGAACTTTCACAAAACCGGCCGTGCCGCCTTTGTACGATACCGTTGGCCGTCCCTGCTCATCGATGGAAGACAGGAAAAACATGATCTGCCGCGCGATAAATTCACTTTGATCGGGTTGTAATGCCTCATTGACGGCTGCGGCTTCAATAGCGTCTGCCAAGGCTTCGGTGCCGTATTGCTGTTGCAGCTGGCGGTGGGTATTCGTATAAATCTGACTCATGATCTGGATGCCGTGCGAGGATTTCGCGACACATTACGAGGTCCGTCGTGGAAAATCCAAGTTTTCTGACTGGGGGCTGGCTGTCGAATCAGAAGGCGTCGTGACGCTGCAGGAAAGCGTCAACAATCTCGATCAATCGGCTGCGTCCAAAGCTGGGCTCGTGTCCACCGTGCACCACGTCAACGTTCAGTGTTTTCAGACGCTTCATCGTATCGATATAGGCGGCTACGTCTGACTCCGGCAGAAAATCCAGCAGCGGTCCATCGTAAATGGCGTCTCCGGAGAACAGAGTCGCTGAACTGCGCTCCCACAAGCCAATACTGCCGGGCGAATGTCCTGGCAAATGAAGTACTTCGAAATGGCGATCGCCAATATCGAGCACGTCGCCTTCTTCGATCAGTTGGGTGGGGTTCACCGGCTGCAGCTTGAAACTCTCCGGATCGTAATCTGCACTTGGCAGTGCGTCGATAAACAGATCTTCAACGGCGTACCCGGCGGTGGCGAATTCATCCAGCAGTTCCCTGGGCAGGTCAGCGGCGGTCAGCGTGCCGAATGTGGGTTGCGTCAACTCGTCCAGTTCAGCGGGGTGTGCAGCAACTTCATCAAATTCGTTGAGACCTCCGGTGTGGTCGAAGTGTGAGTGTGTGGCTACGGCCAGAACCGGGTGTTCCAGCAGGTCTTCGATGGCGGGCCGCAAACTCGTTACCCCCAGACCGGTGTCGACCAGCAAGTCTTTGTGGCGCCCGCGCACATGCCAGATGTTGCACCGCAGGAGAGGACTGACAAAGGGCTCTGTGATCAGAGTGATGTTATTGCTGAGCGTACGGCGCTCAAACCACTGTTCGGCAATCTGCACGGTACTTTCCTCCTTGCGCGCCTCCTTGCGCCCCTTGTTGAGTTTCTCGCCCGGGTCAGATTAGCGAGTAAGCGTAGCCCTCACAATGCCAGCAACGTTGTCTGATAAACAACGGGCCCACTGGGCGTGCTCAACGGCGATCCGCCTGGGGGTTCGATACTGACGGCTAAACCTTCAGCTTTGCGCAACAGGTCCAATAAAGCGGGTGAGAACGTGCGCACTACTTGTTGGCCGTTGATGGGTAACAATCCCAAAGACTGCGGGCTACCTGCCTCAGGTAGCATCCATAGTTGATAAACCTTGTCCAATCCCAGTGCTTCTGCGTTTATCGCGCGGGTGCTCAGCATGCCGGTGTCAAAGTCTATGCTCACCACCCACAGGGGCACAGAGTTGGCTTCGTTAACCACGGCAATTTCGAGCTGGTCTTCGCTCTCTTGCAGGTAAGTTTGCGTAAACAAAGCAGAAATCGCGATCAGCGCAATACTCGCGGCGATGGCCCAGTTGCGCCAGAAGCGCGCATCTGATCCGGCGCGTGTATCCAGCTGTTGCTCGATCCGTCGCCACACTGCTGGTGAAGGTTCCTGTTCCGGTAGCGCAGCGGTTAAACCGGCCAGTCGATTTTCCCAGCGTTGAGCCGCCGCGCGCGCTTCTGGTAGCTCCCGGCAGAGCCGCTCGAAGCGTAGCCGGGCTTGTCCGCGCAAGGTACCCAATGCATATTCGGCGGCCAGCCGATCCAATAGATCAGGGTGATTGTAGTTCATCCTTCCATACACCCTTTTAACGCTGCCAGACCACGACGGACTCTGCTCTTAATGGTGCCAATGGGCTCAGCGAACCGCGCGGCGATCTCCTGATGGGTCAGCCCCTGGAAAAATGCCGCAAATATACTTTGCCGTTGCGGCGATTCCAGGCTCTGCAAACAATCGGCCAGACGTTGATTTTCATCTTTCAGAGTCGGCAGATGGGACGCTTCAAAATCTTCGGTATTACTGACTAACCTGTTCTGGCGCAGGCGGTCGATGGCCAGGTTGCGTGTGATTGTTATCATCCATGCAAGGGGCTCGCCCCTTGCCGCGTCAAAATTGTCTGCGGAATACCAGATTTTGACAAAGGCATCCTGCAGCAGATCTTCAGCCAGAGTTCGACTCCCCAGCATCGTGATGGCGATTGCGAGCAGGCGCCCGCTGGTGCGGTAATACAGCTGCTGAAAAGCGCTGCGATCACCCCGGGCTACCTTGTTGAGCAGGGTAGTGTCATCCACGTGCAGCATCCGAGTGCGTGATGGGTTGATCTTATCCCGCCTGGTACTCATCCTTCGACCCTTTCCAGTAAACGGCGATCTTCCAGTTCTTTCTGCAGCGCCCAGTTCTTGCGCGCCAGGTGCTCGGCCAGTGCTTGATCAGGCAGAATATCCAAGTAGAACACCGCCATTTCGCGCGCGTGCAACAGATCGTTATGAGCGATGTCATGGCGAAACTGTCTGTCGACTTGGTTGACCGTCGCGGCGACAGAGTCCAGTTGGCCCAGCCGTTGCAAGGCCCGCAAGCGCAAAACCACAAGTGCCGGCGCTGTTTCGCTGGTATCGATCAAGCGGAGCACCTCGTCAGCTTCACCGGTCAACAACAGCTGTGACGCATGAGCTGCGCGATTCTGCACTGTAGGGCTCGTGGCGTATGCCTGTGCTGACCAATGGCGTGATTTCAAGGGTTCGTTCAGCGCCAGGTGTGCTTCAGTAAATATACCCATGATCCAGGCGTGCTGTTCATGCGTAAGCGATCGGTTCTGGTGCATCCATTTGTACAGTCGCTGCAGTTCGCTAAGTTGAGCCGGATCAGGCTTATCGCCGCGGTGGACACGCACCTGCAATAAGCAAAGTTGACCTTGCAACGGGGCGGTGTCGGAAACTCGCTGACAGGCTGTCTCAGCGGCTGAAGAGTTGCCCATAACCCGCTGGAGGTTGGCGGCCAGCAGCCAGGCGTCTATGTTATTCCCCTGCAGAGCCGGTGCCAGTATGCGGCTGGCCAGGGTGAAATCATGCGCTGCCTGAGCGTGCCAGACATGTAACAGGCGCCCTTGCGGTGATGCTGGCGTGTTTTCAGCGAAGTAAGTCCCGACGGCATCCAGTAGCGCATCATTACCGGTTTCGCGATAGCGCATCAGTTGCGTTTCTACGTCGCGCAATGATTTCACGACTACGTTGTCAGTGTGATTGCTCAGGTTGTGCGCCTGGGCCTTGCAGGCCCAAAAGCACAAAAAGACGCACAAAAAGACACACATCAACGTGCTTAAGACGCGGATAGTCCAACTAATTGAGCAGGTCAGAGAAATCATCATTCAATGCGTCGTTGGTGAACGTTCTTGAGTTGATATCGCGCGGTGACCCACTGGGGTCGTTGTTGAACACATCCCGCACAAAGTTCTCAAAAGCGACCTGCTGCTGCACCACGTTGACCAGGAACTGGGTCTCGTCCGTGAGTCCGCCCGGGTCCGTGGCGGTGATGGTGATGGTTGTATTCCCCAGAGCGCCTGCAGCAGGGGTGAGGAGCAGACTGAACTCTGTGCCTGCCCCGTTAACAACAATACCGTCAGCCGGTACAACATCTATATTGTCCGAGACTGCGACAACCGTGACCGCATCCCGATCTGCCACGCTCACAGCGACCGCCGCTGAAGTTTCGTTTGCGCTGATCTCGATATCAGCGATATCACTCAACACCGGTGGCCGATTGGAGGAGCCGCCGCTACCGCAAGCGGTGACCAGCAGGCTTACCAAAACAGTACAAACAAGTCTTTTCTTTGAAGTCATGACAGTTACTCCGGTTGCGGCAGAGGCGCATCGGTGGGCGAGCCGGGATAAGGCGTCAATAGATACGGAAAGCGATTGTTCAAATCCATCGCACTGAGCGGTGCACCGTCAGTAAATGGCACGTTGCCTACCGGCGCGTCGTCGGGTGAGCACAGACCCAGATTAACACCGCTGCCATTTTCTCCCAGCGGTAGGTCGTGGCACAGCGCACCCATCACCACGCGCAAGGCAATGTCCACCACGTCATCGCCTGGGCGACGCCCGTTGGGAAAGCCTGCCAGATCACCGGCGGCAACCCCAAGCGGTTGCTGGTTGACACGTTGGGTGGGCGCGATATCCAGATTAAGCCGCAGCATTTCGCTGGCCGTACCGTTGGCAAAGGCGTTAACACCGTCAAATCCGGTGAGAAAGGCGGCCACCAGGTCGGCTCTGGGAAAGTTGCTGGGTGCCAGATTGGGGATGGTTGCCCCCAACGTGGTATTGACCGCGTCCCGGAAAAGGATATCCAGAATTGCGGGCATGACGGGGTTTGTCACGAAGGTCGCAAATTGTCCGTCGTTGGCAGGTTCGCTGGCATTAAAAAGATCTTTCTGGTCATAACCAATGACCAGTTCGTTCACCAGTGGGGCTGATAGTCGTGAGACCTGGGTGAGGGCGCCGCCGTTAACCTGAGGGCGGTCGAAGCTCGGCTGTGGGTTCAGGATTCGGCCCTGGGGTAGACTGGCAGTGGTCCAGCCGCCAACAACCGGGCTATTGCCGAGGCAGTCTTTGTGCACTTCCAGAGCGATTGTGGTGACGTTGTTGCGAATCAGGGCATTACGCGCCGGGTCCTGTGTAATGCCACCGGGAAAGCCTCCGGCATCTCCTGCGCCCGGTGCTGAATCTCCCTCTACAGGGACAAAGTTGACCAGATCAAATACCTCGCCCAGAGCCAGCTTAAATGCCTCGTAGCGCTGTCCGACAAAAACGCGGCCACCACTGCAGGCTGGAATGTCGATGTCGTAGATAAAACTGTCTGCATAGGAGCCGTAGTTGCCAGGACCGCCGAAGGTTTTGGTTCCGGAGTAGTCAAAAGGTTTACGAAACGTGCTGCTGCCGTCAGCGGTGTTGGTCACAGGGCTGACGTTGCCAGTGCGTCGGTCTCCTTCGATCAACGACACAGAATAAGTCTGTACGTGATTCAGACCGCTTTCGTCGTCCGCGGAGATGCCGCCGATATTCCGTAGTACGGATGTCACGGGCGTTCCATCGATGTCCAACGCAATCACGTCACCGGCTGGCAACACGTCGTCGAAATTGAATTGGAACGTCATATCTTCGACACCGTCACCATTGTTGTCGATGAGAATTTCGTAGGCTGCGTCAACGTCCAGTGGAAAGTAGTTTGGTCCGCCGTACGGAGCCTGCACGGGGATGTAGTTGGCCAAGAAGGTTACATAATCCTGGCGTCCCGGTTCATAACTGACAAACATATAAAAGTCAGTGGAATCCACCTGGGGTAGTTTGGTGATGAACGGCGCCTCTCTATGGCTGGAGCTGATGGCGCCGCCCGCTACTAACAATAAGAGTATGCCGGCGGATTGAGCCAGACGTATGAGTTTTGGTCGCATGTGCGTATATCTCCTTGGTTGGTTAGAACTTGAGGGAAATACGCAGTGCTTTGGATTTTGGATGCATTATTGGTCAAAAAAATAAATTTTGCTTTTTGTGCATCCAGAAACGCGTTTTGATCGTATATAGATCAGGTACACGGTAATTGCGGGTATAAAAAGGGCGCGATATTCTATGGTTTCCGTTTCAAATCGAGCGTTGAGCTTAGTGGCTGCTGAAATTGAGAAAGATAGCGCTCAGTCCACAGCCGTGCGCGCCGATTGGCTCTCTGCGGTTGCACGCCAGGATGAAACAGCACTGGAAAAACTCTATCTGGCCACCGTGGACACAGTGTTTGCCCTGGTGTCACGAATTCTGGGCAACGGGCCGGACGCAGAAGAGATTACCGAAGACGTCTACCTGTATGTCTGGCAGAACGCCAGCCGCTATGATCCCAGCCAGGCGCATCCCGTTGCCTGGTTAGTTATGCTTGCCCGGAGCCGTGCGATCGACCGTTATCGCCATCGGGTTAAACACCAGCGCATCAGCGATGCCTTGTATAATGAGGTGTCGCCTGAGGTCAGCAGCGATGAACCCCTGGCTTTGCTGAATCTTAGCAGGCTGCATGACCAGTTGAACGCGTTACCTCAAACGCCACGCCAGATACTGGCGATGGCCTACTTCCGTGGGATGACGCACGTAGAAATTGCTGAACAATTGCAGATGAGCCTGGGTACGGTAAAAACCCACATCCGACGTACACTGATTGCTTTGCGGTCCGATATAGAGGACTGAAGATTATGACTGACCAAGACTTAGAACAAATTAAACAAATCCTCAGTGGTGCGTTAGCGGCCAAGCCAAGTGGCGGCCAACTTGAGGAAGGCCCTCGCCAGCGAATGCTGGCAAATATCAAGAGCCGTGTGGGAGCGCATGCCCCATCTGGGACGCAAACAATCAAGTCAACGGACATGCAGTGGGAGCCGTTTGCCGAAGGCATTGAGCGTAGCTGCCTTGTACCCGACCAGGGTGATGGCACGGAAACCTGTATTTATCGGCTGCAGCCGGGCGCAAAGTTTGTTAATCACGCGCATACCCATCAGGAAACCTGTTGGGTCGTTTCAGGAGATATCCTGGTTGGTGATCATCCCGTGCAGGCCGGCGACATGCACATCGCAGAGGTGGGGTATGAGCACCCGGAAATTGTTGCGCGTACCGAGTCGACGTTGCTGATTCGTTCGCAGGTGTACACGGGGCCTTTGATGCCGGGCTGAACCCTTCGCCTTTGCTTACCTTTGCCCTGCCTGTCAACTCAGAGGGGCACGATCAAAACCATCAGATCAAAACCATCATCCACACGCTTGCAAGCTGCTCGGGTCTACTCGCGTGCGGCCATAATTGACAAATAAAAATGAGAATGATTCGCATTCAATATCAAAATCTGAAACAATTGTGGCTTACCAATTCAGTTGGAGAGATTTCGAATGGTGAGAATACAAGCAGCTGTTGTGCTGGCGATCATGATTGCAGGCGTGCTGCCTATAAAGAACGCGCTGGCAGAGAGTCCACGGCCGGGCGACCAGACCATTGAAGAACTGGTTATCGTAGGGGAATTGTCGAAATTTGGCGCGACCAAGTCTGAAGCACCGATTTCCGAAATACCCCGGTCGGTATCGGTGATTACCGCTGACGAGTTCCTTGATCGCGGCGCGCTGACGCTCAGCAATACGCTTGAGTACACCGCCGGTGTTGTGGGAAATGCATTCGGCTTTGCGACGCGGGGAGATTTCACCAGTATCCGCGGGCTTGATGCGCCTGAGTATCAGGACAATCTGCAAGTCCTGTTCGGGTTTTATAACAATGCACGCGCTGACATTTACACGCTGGAGCAGGTTGAGGTCCTCAAAGGACCGGCTTCCGTACTGTATGGTCAGGCTGCTCCCGGTGGCATTGTCAGTACGGTTTCCAAAATAGCCGGTGCGGATCAGCTGGGTCACGAAGTGGTATTTACTGCGGGTGAGCATGATCGTTACCAGGTTTCTTTTGACGCTGGTTTTGATCTGAGTGGTGATGGCACAATTACCGCGCGGCTGGTTGGTGTGTATCGAGATAGCGACACCCAGGTGGACTTTGTGGAAGACGACGCGATCATTTTTGCGCCTTCGCTGACCTACGCGACGGACCGTTCGTCACTCACCTTGCTGTTGAACTATACAGACCGCGAGAGTGATACCTCGGCGCAGTTTCTGCCGCTTGCGGCGACGGCCTGTGGCTCCAGTGACGTGACCATCTCAGAACCCAACGTATGCGCAGGCTCTCCGGGCCAGGAAGTCGACCCGGGAGTTTATGTGGGTGATCCAGGACATAACCGCTATGACACTGAAGCTACGACAGTTACCCTGATCGGCACTCATCAGATTAACGACTACCTGTCGCTGGAAGGCACGGCACGCTACCGTGATAACGAAGCGGAGTACGATCAATCCTGGGTATCATTTCTGGGTGACGGTAACCCACGATTGTTACCGGATGGCACTGCCGTAGGCCGCACGTGGTACAGCGCGCCGGCCGGTTCGGAGCAGACTGCTGTTGATCTACGTTTGCGCGCCAGTTTTAACACCGGTAGCTTGAACCACGATGTACTGGTTGGGGCCAACTATCAGGACGTTGAAACGAACATAGAGTCTGCCTTGATCTATGCCGCACCAACCACGTTTAACATCTTTAACCCGGTGTTCGATGGCTCCGAAATACCTGCTGCGGCAGAGTTTGACGCCGTCCGAGGTGCTGCCGAAACCGAAACGGTGGCGACAGATTTTTACATCAGCGACACCATCTACTTTGGCAATCTCATCGTGAACGCCGGGGTCAGGTTCTCGTCTGTCGACTCGGAGGATGCAGCGAGTGATCAGAATGATGAAGAAACGCCTGTGACGTTCGGTGCTCTGTACAAGACTCGAATGGGATTGAATCCCTACGTGAGTTACGCAGAGTCGTTTCGCGCCACAGTGGGTACGGATGTCGTTACAGGCGGGGCCTTGAAGCCGCGTAAGGGAGAGCAGACTGAGATTGGTGTTAAGTATCAGCCCGAAGGAAGCAGTAGCTTTGTGACTGTGGCTTACTTCGATCTGGAAGAAGACAACCTGGTGGATTTTGTGACCGGCGGGCAGACTCAGCCGGGCCTCAGCATTGAGACGGATGGTTTTGAGGTTGAAGCACTGGTTGCCTGGCAGGACTTTGAGATTGATTTCAACTACCGTCACCTGGATGCTGACGAGGTGGATGAAAATGGGGTCGCAGTGCCTCGTCCCAGTCTGCCGGAAAACGCAGCATCACTCTGGGTCAGCTGGAAACCGCTGGAAGGCCCGGCGCGGGGCTGGCGGGTGGGTGCTGGCGCCCGTTATGCCAGCGAAAACGAAAGCAATGGGACCGCGTTCCTGGCCGCCAATGGCTTTGCACCCACGCCGGTTCGTGTAGAAACCGATGGTTACACCGTATTCGACGCGATGGTCGGGTATCAGTACGACAACTTTGATTTTGTGCTTAACGTGCGCAATCTGACTGATGAAGAATTCTACGCGACCTGTTTGTCTCGTGGAGATTGTTTTCCGGGCGAGCAGCGGACTGTGGTTGGTAGTTTGCGGATGAGTTTTTGAACGCTACCGGTCTGGAGTAAAGACAAAATATGCTGCGAAGAAATGGGAGAACGCAACAATCTCGAATAAGATTAATGGTCATACAAGGTTGCTGAGATTTCAGGCGTCATGACAGAGATAAGCCAGCGTTGGTTGCGTATTGTACTTGCCGGTCCTTGGACGTTGTTGGCTTCTTTTGTGGTGATGGCGAGCCTGGCAACGTGGCTGCCGGCAGGAACTGCGCAAGTAGACAACCTTATTGTCCCGTTGGTCGCGTATCCGTTAATCTGGGGGGTGATGTTTTTTCACGCGATACTGGCGCGGGACGTCATCAAGGCGTGGGTTATCAGTGCGATAATTACGCTGCTGTGTGCTGGATTGCTTGTTCAACACTTTATGGCCGTGGGCAGCGTCTGATATCTATGCAACAAGCTGATAGAGGAATGGTTTGATGTTTAAACTGGATCAGGATCACACAAAAACCCTCGTGGCTGTTCACGGTTGGTCTGGCGTGAGCCTGGGGATTCTGCTGTATGCGGTGCTGGTGACCGGGATGATTGCGGTTCTGGCGGAAGAAATTGCGCATTGGTCAAACGGTATTGTCGTAGAAGCCAATCCGTTGTCAGGTACCTCAACCAACGCAACACCGATTCAGGATATCGTTGACAAGTTGGAACCCCTGGTTGAGCGGGAGTATGTGGAAGAGGTGGCATTAGGGTCGACGACTGCTGGGGCGCTGTCGATTTTCTTTCACAAACATCAAACCAACCAGGATGGCGTGGTTGAAGAAATAGGTACGCAGTTTGAAGTTGATCCGCAATCTGGCGAAGTATTGCACACAGCGCACGGAACCGGCCTTGAACTGTTTCTGTCGGATGAAGATCGTGCATTGAGTCGCTTCCTGGTCAGTGTGCACACAGAACTGCATTTACCCAGGCCCTGGGGACTAATCTTGACCGGTATCCTGGGTCTGGCCATGCTGGTTGCCGCAATTTCCGGTTTGCTGATGCACCGGCACCTGATCAAAGATCTGTTTACTTTACGTCGCAAAGGTAACCCTGTTCTGGTGGTCAAGGATGCGCACACTGTTGCGGGTTCATGGGGCTTACCGTTTGCTTTTGTTCTGGCGTTCACGGGTAGTTTTTTCAGCTTTGCAGGCTCAATCGGTTTGCCCGTTATGGCCATGGTCGGCTTTGGCGGTGATCAAGAAGCCATGTTTGAAGTGATGTTGGGCAGCGAAGCCCCGGAAGATCCGACCCCAACAAAACCCTATGCGATCGATCACGTGCTGCGTCATGTTCAGGCGGAAATGGACGGTGTGCCCAGTTTTGTAGTGACAGAGCACTATGGCCGTGCTGATGCCATGGTCACGGTATTTCTAGAACCAAAGGATGGCGCGCTGTCTGGTATGAACTTGGTTTACTCAGGAACAACCGGTGAATTTGACAAGGTGAAACCGGTGTTCGGACAAGCAGAGAGTGTTGGCTCCAATCTGTTTGATCTGATGGGACCGCTTCATTTTGGCAACTTCCTGGGTCTCTTTTCTAAATCAATCTGGCTGGCACTGGGGTTTGCGATGTGTTTTGTGACCGTGACGGGTACAAACATGTGGTTGGCTCGGCGTGGAGAAAATAGCTTTGCAGCTCTCAAGTTGATGATGGCTGTTGTCACCTTCGGTCTGCCAGTGGCTCTCGTCGGATCTGCGCTAGCGTTCTTCCTGACGATCGGCTCGGGTGGGGCTTCCTTCTGGACACCGCTGGGTTTCCTGATGGCCGCGGGTGCAGTCTTGCTTTATGCGGCCTTAGTGCGCACGCCGGAAACGATCAATCGCCACCTGGCTTGTGCGCTTGTTGTGGGGTGTGTCGGCATCGTCGGCTTACGTGTGTTGACCGGTCCTGGCTGGGCAGAAGCATTAAGTGAAGGACAGGCCATCATTGTCACCATCGACTTGTTATTGCTCCTGGTCAGCGCAACCCTGGCATGGCGGTTACGCCGTCGCTTGAGTGGTCAGGCAACCACGTCTCCTGCGCGTGTAGAGGCGCGCGTAGATATGATATCCCATCCAGAAAACACCTGATCTGGCGCGTATTGTTGTGAATCTAATAACGGCCAGTCTGATCAGCGCTTTGTGTATCGCGGGTATGGCTTACTTCGACCCGAAGCGTGAACGGCGACTGCGCGGTACCAGAAGTGTCAGATGGTTGCGTTTCTGTTTGTTGATTCTGCTGCTGTTACCCGGGGTGTTTCTCTTTTGGCAGGGCCAAACTTCCGTCTGGGTGGTGTGGTTGGGGTTCGTGTGTGTCGCTGGCTGGGTGGCTGCTAATTTACTGAACAGCAGATAAGCTATCGGGTATTTGCCAATCTGGTTCAGCTTATGAACCCAAAGTCTGTCAGTTTTCAAAAGTTGCGCATCGATCTGCCGCATGGTCATCTCGCGGTGCATCGCTCAGGTGGCATCAAACCCGCTATGTTGATACTGCATGGCCTCGGTGACAGTGGGCTCTGTTGGCAAGCTGTCGCTCGGTCGTTTACGGCCGATTATGATGTTGTGTTGCTCGACGGACGGGGGCATGGTGAAAGTTCCATGCCGCCCGAGGGCGCTAATGATGATCCCGTGGCAGACCTGGGTGCGCTGTTGGATCGTTTGGCGCTTGAACAGGTGACTCTGATGGGCCATTCGATTGGCGCATTGGCAGCGCTGTCTTTTGCGGCAGCGCAAAACCAACGCGTGGTGAAGCTGGTGCTTGAAGACCCGCCGTTGCGAGACAAACCATTTCAACCTACTGCCGCCATGGTGAATGGCTTTGCTCAGCAAATGAACGAACTACGGCAATTGACGTTAGCCCAGGTGGTTGCCGTTGGCCGTCAGCAGCATCCCGGCTGGCCCGAGGAAGAATTTGCGCCATGGGCAAAGGCCAAGCAGCAGGTGAATCCCGACATTCTTGCTTGTTACCAATTCCCGCCCTGGCCCGAGGTGGTGGGCTCGATTAGTGTGCCCACACTGTTGATCCACGGTGCGCCAGGCAGTGATAGTGCGGTACCTCCTGAACGGGCTGAGGCAATTGTAGCGCTGAATACTCAGTTTCGATCTGTTGCTGTGCCTGGCGCAGGCCACAATGTCCGACGGGAGAACCCGGCGGCGTTTATTCGGGCTGTGCAAGGGTTCCTGAAGGGTTGACCTTTAATCACCAGGCGGTCTCCCAGGGCTCTCCGAATAAGGTAGCTATTTAAGTATCTCTATAATAGTATTGACCTCCACCACGAGGAGGAAAACTATGCGTGACACAGGACAACAGCAGGACACAACTCGATCCACATCTCGATCCTCTTCTCGAAATAAGGGCGCTGCGCTGGAAGAGATCCCGGTAGTTGATTGGCTTGACGTGGAGCGCGATCGCAGCAAGTTCCTCGAAGACCTGCGGTATGCATTGTCTGAATGTGGTTTTCTCGTGCTGGCCAATGCGCCCGGGCTTGATGATGACTTTCAGCAGCGTGCGTTTCGTGAGGTGCGCGGGTTTTTTGAAGCGCCTATGGATGTGAAGAAAACGGCGCATATCTCAAACACCCCCTATTTTCGTGGTTACACCTTGCCCACGCCTGCTAATCGCGGACATGGCCAGGTGATCGAGAACTTTCAGTACGGTTTTGAACAAGAACCACTGTGTGCGCACGACGACAAATCCCAGCCTATTCACAAACGTCTGTTCAGAGGTCCGAACACGTGGCCCAAGACCACGAGCCTGTCCGGTTTCCGCCCGGTAATTGAAGAGTTAACGACCACCTATCATCGTCTCACCCATCTGTTGGGTGAGCTGATTGTCGAATCCCTGGGTGAGGACCCAGCGGAGTTTCGCAAGTACTTTGATTTTGACGACCCGGACCTGGCTGCCAGCCTGAATCATAATTTCAGTTTGAGCGCTTTTGCTGATGAAACCCGTGATGAAGTACGTGCGGCTTATGCCAGATTCGACAGCAAAAACGTAGGCGCGCATATTGACGGACCTCCGTTTATTGCTTTGTTAATCAATGATCGGCCTGGCTTACAGGTGGTAGCCGGCGAGGGTCGCTGGATGGACGCCCCGGTGACATGCCGGACAGCGCCAGGAGATTATGGCGTACCGGTCATTCCGGGTTCCGTTGTGGTGAACACCGGCGGTACGCTGATGCATCTGAGTGAAGGGCGCTATTCCGCTACTTTGCATCGGGTGAACACCACGCTGATCCCAGAAGGTGAAACCCGCATTTCCATGCCTTACTTTCTGATTCCCAGAATGGAAGGCGATCTGGTGCCGTTTGGTAAAACCGCTGCATCTGCGCAGGGTGCGGCCGGTTACGAGGCGGGGCGCGATCGTGGCGCCAATGCCTGTGCCAATCGTATGGGCACCTTCCCTCAAGTCACACGCCGGTGGTGGCAGGAGGAGTACGATTTGCTGCGGGCCCAACAGCAGCAGGAAGTAGAAGCGGAGACCAATGCAGCGTTTGCGCTGGCGGCTGAACGCGGAAAACGTTACAAGCGCAACAACTCAAGCGCGTAACTCAGGGTCCAACTCAGGGTGATTGGAGGGCTGCTCCAGCCCTGCAAGGCCATCGATACTGCGCATATTGGCAGCTAGCTGACCCTCACGGATGCCATCGGGGCCCAGTTTTTCCGCAAAATTCTGGTAATAGTCGCGTGTACCTTCGTGTTTGTACAAAGGTACGGTCCATCCACAGGAATCCGCAATACGGCTGATCTTCAATCGAATGATGGAACGCACGCCGGGCAGGTCGTCAAACTCTGTGCGCAGCTGAACGAACTCGGGATTGTGGGTTTCAATCACATCTGCCTTGCCGTGCAGCCTCAGAATGAAGGGCTTGCCCTCGAAGGCACAGAACATCATCACCAGACGCTGGTTTTCTTTGATGTGCGCGATGGTCTCCACGCCGCTGCCCGTGACATCCAGGTAAGCCACAGTCTGCGTGTCTAAGATACGCAGACTGTTCATACCCTTTGGCGATATGTTGACATGACCTTGCTGGTCCAATGGCGCTGTGCCAACAAAAAAGAGCTGTTGTGCTTCGATAAACTCTACGAGATTGGGGGTAAGTTCCGCGTATGTTTTTCCCATCAGTGTGCCCGACTTTGCAAAGTACTCATCATAGGGGAAGACTCCTGCCACCGTTGTGTCAGGGGCATTGTGTCCGGGTGTTGTGTCAGCAGTAAGAGTTCAGCGATTTGGCGCATTCCTGATGGCAGCAGCTTCACGCTGCAGCATGGTGTTGCGCTGGGTTAACAGGCGTTGCTTGATCCACTGAGAAAACAGCTTCAGAGCCGGCCGTACGGTGTCTTCCTGGCGCATCACCAGATAGTACGAACCTGCTTCAACCGGCTGGCTTGGGAATGGCACGCACAGTTTGTGCGCATCAGGCTTAGCCCAGATGATGGGTGACAGGCCAAGCGCCACGCCCTGACCACTTGCTGCTGCCTCCAGCACCGCGGGGAGCGTGTCCAACTCGAGCGAAGGCGGTTTATCCGGCAGGCTTAAGTTGTGTTTTTCGAACCAGCGCTGCCATCCACCGGGCCGAGCAGTTAAGTGAATCAGCGGTACATCCAGCAGATCTGCGGGCGCTCGCAACGTTCTGGCCATCGTTGAACTGCACACCGGTACCAGTCTGAGATCCAACAGTTTGATGTTCCACAGACCCACCGGTGGCTTGTGCAGGTTGCGCAAAGCAACGTCGAACTTATGGCGATCAAGATCCATCATTTGTTGAGAGGTATCAATAGATAGCGAGATTGAAGTCGGTAAGTCTTCCAGTTGATCGAGCAACCAATGACTGACAAAAAAGGGGAGTGCAGTTAAACGAATATGTTGGGGATCCGTCCGGGCCAGCGGCTGTAACACTGTTTCGATCTGCTGAAAGGCATCACTCAGTTGTGTGGCCAGGTCTTGTCCTGCCGGCAGCAACCTCACGTGTCGAACACCGCGTTCGAACAATGGCTCGCCAAGCCAGTTTTCCAGGCGCTTCACATGCCGGCTGATTGCGGAAGGCGATAAGCCCAGCAGGCTTGCCGCATCCCTGAAACTGCCGGACTGGGCGGCTGCCACAAATACACGCGCTGCCGTCAGCGGCAACTTGGATTGCATAGATGACTTTTGTGCACTCATGCGGACACCTTATCATTCTGCGGCTGCCCTATGCTGGATTTTCATAGATGGGGAATCTTATGCAACGCATTTACACAAGTACCGGATTCTGGCTGGCTCTGCTGATGGCCCTTTCGCAGGCACTGAACGCGTTTCGCGCGTTTACCGACCCGGTGGGTTTTGCGGCGTATCTTGGCCTGCCGCTAGTTGACGTTCAGGATATAGGCTTTGTCCACGTGTATGGATTGCGGGCGCTGTTTATCGCTTTGCTGGTGGGTTTGTTTCTCTGGCAGAAAGACCTGCGCGCTGTGCAGTGGACAGCGGTGGCCGCATTAGTCATGCCCTTGGGTGATGTCCTGCTGACGGTGAACGCCGGTGCGAGCACCGGCACTGTGGTCCGACATGTTTTGATCGCCGTTGTGGTGGGGGCCACGGCGTTGTTGATCTGGCGTTGGCGCCGCGCTCAGGCATAAGCGGGTGCAAGCAGACGTTGGCGATTTGATGTTAATCGGGCCGTCGTTACTCAGGCGGGCGGGCCACAAAGGCAAATTTGTCGTCTGCGCTGAAACCACATGATTTATAAAAGTTGTGGGTCGATGCCTGCCTGGATCCGGTTTGCAGCATGACCTTGTAGCAGCCCTTGTTCCAGGCAAATTGCAGGACCTGCAGCAGCAGTTTTTTGCCGAGGCCCTGATTGCGCAGACTGGCTTCGGTGACAACATTTTCGATCACACAGTAGGGCGAACCCTTGCGTGTGAGATTAGGGATAAAATTGAGATAACACGTTGCATTCAGTGCGCCATCTGCGGCCTGTAGCACAAATACGTGCAGGTTCGGGTTGGCCAGAATATCAGCGTAGATACGCCTGTCTGAACCGTCCTGGATCACAGGGTCTTCCGGGTGCAATTGCGCGTAGAGTTCCATGATGCGTGCAAAGTCTTCTGCGATGGCCTCTCGAACGATCAAACCAAGCTCCTCATATTTCCTGCCATTCGCTATTGTCCAATTGCGGTGCTGTTTCGCTGATATCCATTCGACTGACTTTATGGTCCGTAAACTGATACGTGTGGTATACAAAGCTGTCTGACATCAGGTTGTTGTGTAGATCTTTGATCACCTGGTGGACCCGCAACGCGATGCGATCGGGCCCAGCACAATAAGCTTTCGGTGTGACCTGCGAGTTGATGACTTGCCATTGCTCGACCCAGTATTGCCTGATTGCGTCATGCCCAATCTCGCGGCCGCCGGTCATACCGTTTGGCCAGTTCGCCGCCAGATCAAAGTGCGGCATGATCCGCTCGATATTGCGTGCGTTAAAGTCGGGATAGAGTTGTTTGAGCAATAACTGCAAATTCCTCTCCATACTTAAGTCCTCGCTGCGGGATGGTCTATCTGTTAGCAACTTGCTTCACCTCTGCGCGCAATGCATTGAGTAGCTTCGGTACCATGTCTTTCACCCATTGCGGTTCACGATGTCGAATCATCAGCCAGAATAGAGACTTCACATCCCAGAATGTGGCGTCGAGCAGGCCAGGTTCTTTGGGATCCCGTTTGAAATGCCAATGTACGGAATTTGGATATTTTGTGCGCGAGTAACCGCCGATATGTGAAATGTACAGCCCCGCTCGATCTGCTGCCCGTTCGACCAGGTGCATCATCTCACGCTTGCTGATGCCTTCAGGCAGGTCAACGTAGTAGTCGTCTGATTTTTTCTCCGGCATTGGTCTTCTCCTGGCGTTGTTAAGCGCATACCACACGGACTTTTATTTCCCGTCAAGAGCGAGCGGATAATTCTGGCGCTGACGCTTCATTCTTAACTTTCCTCAGTTGACATTCTTTAGTTGACTTTCTTTAGTTGACATTTCGTACTTAGTACGAGATATTTCGTACTAAGTACGGCATGGGTGTAGTGATGGCCAAGAAAAAAAGATCCGGCGGCGGTTTGGACCGCGCTCGAATACTCGAGGTGGCGATCCGGTATGCAGATGCCCACGGCATCGAAAAGCTCAACATGCGCAACTTAGCCAAAGAGCTGGGATCTCCGGTCATGACGCTCTATACCTACATCAAGAACAAGGATGAGCTGTTGGACGGCATGGTTGACAGCGTGGCTGCAGAATTAGTGATCCCGGAGAATGAACTGCCCTGGCGTGATGCGATTACGGAAATAGCCACTTCTGCGATGAAGAGTTTTTATCGCCATGCCTGGGTGAGTTCACTCTGGACAGTCTGTGCCAGCCCCGCGAAGTTAGCCCACCAGGAGTCCATTTTAAGGGTGCTGCGGGAAGCAGGTTTTTCGGTAGCGGTGGCGTGCAAGGGCTACCACGCGGTCACCATGCACACAATCGGCTTTGCGATCCAGGCGCTGGAGTTGCCCCGTAATCCGCAAGCGATGAAGGAGGCCGCGGGCAATTTCCTGGCCCAGGCGGACCCGGCAGCAATCCCTTACTTTTTTGAGCACGTGAAGTATCACCAGGACCACCCTGAATCGGATGGTGAATTTGAATTTGTGCTCACAATGATTCTCGATGGCTTGGAAAAGTATCTGGAGGAGACATGAAACTGCTTGGTTTGATCGTCGGCGGAATACTGGCACTGATTTTTGTTCTGGTCGCAGGTCTGCTGACATGGGCGCGGTTTTCTGACGGGCCGAAAGGTCCGCTACCCGGTGGTTCGTTGGTTTCCGGTGAGTTGGCTGATGCGTCAACCGTGAACTGGAACGAAGTACTTGGTAACCAACCGGTGGCTGAAATTGCGCTGGAGGTAGAGGCTGCTGAAACGTCGCGAGTTACCGGGGCGTTTGTCCATGAGGGACAGCTTTATGTGCCTTGTGATCTGGGTTTTGTCTGGCGGCGTATGCCGCCTGGTGTGACCCGCTTGTTGCTGCATACCATCTGGCTGTTTAAGGACTGGCATCTACAGGTTGAGCAGGACAATAGGGTGATTGTGCGCAAGCAAGGCAAACGCTATCGGTTGCAAGCCGTCCGGGTGCATGACGACAAGCTGTTGGATGTGTTTCGTGACCATGTCAGTCAGGCTGCCGCGCAGGCTTTTGAGCTGGGCCCGGTCCAAACCAATACGGAAGATATCTGGTTTTTCAGGCTTGAGCCACGCACGGGCTAGAAATGCAGATAAAATGCTTTTCCTAGCCTCTGCGGCGTTTTGTTAGCCGTTTTGTTAAGCTGCAACCAGCGCGGAGGGCAATTTCACTATGATACTTTACGGCAAAGGCGGGCGTGCGTTTCGTTGTTTGTGGATGCTTGAAGAGGCGGGTATTGACTACCAGCATGTGTTAACAGACTGGTCGACCGGCGAATCCCACACCACCGAATTTCTGGCCATTAATCCTAACGGCAAGATCCCTGTGCTGGTTGACGGCGAACAGGTGCTGTTTGAATCCCTGGCCATCAATTACCATATAGCGCGTCATCATGCGCAACAGTTGTGGGTAACCGGCAGCCTTAACGAATCCCTTGCGGTGCAATGGCTTGCCTGGGGAATGGGTGAGTTGGAAGGCCCCCATGATGCAGCAAATCGTACCCAGACAAAGATTGACTCGGCCAGACTACATCGGTCGTTGAATGTGTTACGCCGGGTGTTGGGCGAACAAGCCTACATGTTTGGTGATCGTTTTACGGTGGTGGATCTGAACACGGCCTGCCTTCTGTTACGCCCCCAGTACCGCAAAATTGTGCGTGAAGATGAGCATCTGAATGTGTGGTTTTCTGCCTGCACCGCGCGCACTGCGCTGGAAAGAGCGATGGCGAAACCGCAATAGGCTTCAGCGATTGCGTTCATAATGTCCACTTGATGCGGTAGGGACGGTGATCCGGCGTGCCAAAATCCAGCCAGCGGGTCCAGAGCGCGCGGTCTAACTTGAACTCAAACAAGATGTGATGGCTGTCTACGCCAGTCGCAAACCCCATGGCGTGGGCTGCAGCGGTACGCAACTTTTTATCATCGTTACACAAGCTTGCGCAGCCGCTCACCAAACATTCTTCGTCTTCCTCTCCCGGCAGTGTATGAATGGAATATTGCTGACGGTCCAGCAGATCCTTGTATTTAGGTGAGCTGTCCATGATAAATGCCACCAACTTTGCCTCAACCAACTTGGGTACAAAGGGGTGCAGGCGTGGTCGGCCCGTGCTTGAAACGGTTGCGAGAAACGCTACTTCGTTTGTCGCTAACAGGCGCTCCGCTGCGGTGGCGATCGCAGGGCTGGAGTTTCGAAACGAGTGCCAGTCCAGCATTTTTTAGTCCTGAGCATGGAGTTCACCGGAAGTTTACAGTTGAGCTACTGACACCCCTATGTCAGTGGCAGTTTGGATGTGCGTCGCATATTGGCAGGTATCGCACGGGTTGCTGTTCAACAATCTTTCTTCCAGAAGCGTAAGGAGAAACAGCATTGATAGACCTGCAGGGTAAGGTGGTGATAGTCACGGGAGCAAGTTCCGGTGTTGGCCGCGCTGCCGCAAAGAAGCTTGTAGAGCAGGGCGCCAACGTGGTGGCGAGTGCCAGGCGCACTCAGGAGTTGGAAACGCTTTGCGATGAGTGTTCGGCGGCCAGCGGAACCATGATGTCAGTAGCCGGCGATGTACGTGACGAAACGTTGCAGCAGACTCTTGTGAATACTGCCGTAGAGCACTTTGGGCGACTGGACGGTGCATTTAACAATGCCGGGGTGCTCGGACCGTCCACCCAGACTGAATTGACAACCCTTGCGGAGTGGACAAATACTATCCATATCAATTTGACTGCAGCATTTACTGCTGCGCAAGCACAGATTCCTCAGATGCGCATCAACGGAGGCGGCTCCATTGTCTATACGGGTTCGTTTGTGGGTTGCACCGCGGGATTACCCGGTATGTCAGCTTATGCGGCAAGCAAGGCTGGTTTAGACGGTCTGGTTAAGGTGCTGGCCGTCGAGGGGGCTACGGCGGGTATCCGTGTGAATGCAATTACCGCAGGGGGTGTAAACACGCCGATGGCCCACCAGTCTGCACCCACACCTGAGGCAAAAGACGCGGTGGTCCATCTGCATGCGTTGCAGAGAATTGCCGACCCGGATGAGATCGCGGAGCCGGCGCTGTTTCTGCTTTCAGACAGCGCCTCGTTTATGACCGGCACATCGATGTTGGTGGATGGCGGCGTATCCATTAAGAAAGGCTAGGTGCCGCGGCATGCTTTCAGCTGGCGGCCACCATAGCTGCCAGCACCGCATCGGGGGCGACAATTTCGCCGCGTGCGTTGATCTGTTCAAAGTAATCATGAAAGCCGTAATCGGCAACGCCGTTTTCCAGTTCCAACGCCGCTTCTTTTGACGGCATCTGCCACAACGCGATATAGGCGTAGTCGCCTCGACACAGCGTATCGTCATCGTTGAAGGCGAAGCCGATCAGTTCGATGCCACTGGCGGCAAATGCCGCGATAGCCGGACCGATGCCGTCAGCAAACTGCTGGCGCTCGCCTGAGGGCAGCGCTAGCCAGGAGGGTTTCGGTTTCCATAGTTCAGCGTAGATATACATGTTTGTGTCCTCGATCGTGTCCCGGTGCGTATCCGGGCATCTTAACAATCAAGTTGCCCGTCGTCAGGACGACGCCGCCTGCAATGCGGCGATGCGCTCTTCCAGCGGCGGGTGTGACATAAACAGGGCTTTTAATCCCTCACGCTGACCCGCGCTGATGCCAAAGGCGGCCATGGATTCCGGCATCTGATCGGGCTGTTTGGAATGTCCCTGCAGGCGTTGGAGAGCGGCAATCATGTTGCCACGTCCGGCCAGGGCCGCCCCCGCTGTGTCTGCGCGAAATTCCCGGCGGCGTGAAAACCACATGACCACCATGGTGGCCAGAATGCCGAGGACAATTTCGGCCACAATCGAGGTCAGGTAATAGCCTATTCCCAGGCCACGCTCGTTGCGCAGCACAACGCGGTCGACAAAAAAGCCGATCAGCCGGGCCAGGAACATCACAAAGGTGTTTACTACCCCCTGGATCAATGTGAGTGTCACCATGTCGCCGTTGGCCACGTGACCGACTTCATGGCCCAGGACAGCCTCCACTTCAGCCTGACTCATGTTCTGTAGCAGCCCGGTGCTCACGGCAACGAGCGCGTTGTTTTTGTTGGCGCCGGTGGCAAAAGCATTGGGCTGTGGCGAGTCGAATATGGCCACTTCCGGCATACCGATGCCGGCCTGCTTGGCCTGGGCAGCAACCGTATCCACCAGCCAGTGTTCGGTGGCATTACGTGGTTGCTCGATGACAACCGCACCGGTGCTGCGTTTAGCGATCATCTTCGACAGCAGTAGCGAGACAAACGAGCCGCCGAAGCCTAATAAAGCGCAGAATACCAACAAGGCGTTCAGGTTCAGATCAACCCCGTTGTTCTGCAGAATGGATTCGAAACCCAACAGGCGAAACGTCAGGCTCGCCAGCACGATTACAGCCAGGTTGGTCATCAGAAACAGCGCAATTCTCATGGGCAGGCGTCCTCAGTCATATCCGGTACTATTATCTACGTACAGTGGGGTCGAATGAGGATTAATCCAATCCAAAATTTCGACGGCTTCAGCAGATTTGTTCGAATTAGACCACGATCAGCCGGTTTTGCTCACGCAGATTCGGCTGCCAGACCAACCCGAAAAACGCGGGTTGATCTGGCGGCAAGTGCTGTTTAGAAATTGATACCAAACTGAATGGCGTAGGTGGCGGGGTCACCCAGGAACTGGGCTCTTGTTGTACCGTCCAGGGCTGCGTAAGACGAGCCGAACACAAAGTTGGGGTAGTCTTCGTCAAACACATTCTGTGCCATCAGTGTAATCCTGTAGCGGTCGTCGGCGCTGATCAAGCCAAGCCGGAAATTCACCAGTGAATAACCATCCACGTCTGCGGTTGGATCGTCATCCAGATTGGTATTTTTGCTGGACTGCCCCACAACTTCAGCGCGGAAAAAGCCGTTCCACGCATCGTTGACGCCGAAGAAGTAGTCGCTGGTAAATGAGTAGTTCCATCTTGGTACGTCACGGAAACGCTGGTCTTCCAGATCCGGGCGGTCGGTGAAGTCTTCGATGTAAGTATCCAGGTAACTCAGGCTGGCGGTTAAGGTGAGACCTTCGATGCCGGGCGTCCAGGTCAGATCGATTTCCACGCCGGTGGACAGAATCTCATCAATAGAGAGATTGCGCCCCACACCAAACTGGTCGGTGGCGATAGCTTGCAAATCTTCAACAGTCTGGTGGAACACGGCGGTGTTCAGCACCAAGCGGTCTTCAGCCAGCCTGAATTTGGCGCCCAGTTCGTACAACGTCGGAATCTCCGGATCCAGCACCGGCAAACCACCGGGCTCTGCCAGGAAGCCTGCGTTGGCGCTTTCGGCAACATCGATCCCCGGGCCTTTGTATCCGCGCGACCAGGTGAGATAGGTCATTATGTCTTCGTTCCAGAAATATCGGGCGATCACGCGCCCGGAAAAGTCGTTGTCATCCACCTGTTGTGAACCGACCAGATCCGGGCCGAAGTTTGATTGAAACGGAAACCCGGCAAGAATGGGGGATGCGATGCGGCTGAAGTCAGCCTCAACATCTTCACGGGTATAGCGTCCGCCAACAATCAGTGAAAACGCGTCAGTCAGGTGAAAGGTGAATTCCCCGAAGATCGCAGTACTTTCGGTTTCAACGGTGCGGTCTACCGCAGTACTCACGTTAAAAAACGGCGGAAACGGAATAGCGAATTCAATATCAACCCGGCCAAACGCGTCCAGATCCTGATTGAAGTAGAACAATCCGGTGACAAAATCGATATTCTCGTTAATCTGGCCGCTTAAACGAATTTCCTGGCTGAATTGGGTCGAATCCGAGCGGGTGCCGTTGCGGTTGTTCAGGTCTGATGTCGAAAGACCGTCCGCCTCATTAAATTCGTCGATTTCCCATTCCCGCCAGGCGGTGATACTGGTCAGATCCCCCCAACTGGTGCCGACATCGATCTGCAGCGAGGTGCCCCAGGCTTCAGATTCCTGCAGAATTCTCGAGTCAAAAACAGCCACTTCACGGTTGTCCTCACCGCCATCAATGCCCAGCGCCGCCAGCGCATCACTGAGCTGCAGCACCGGTGAGTTCAGCGCAAACAGAATTGCGGGGGAAGGTGGACCAATAACCCGGTAGGTAGGCAAACAACAACGATTGTCTTCTTCGACATAATCGGCGATCAACGTTGCAGAAACATTGTCAGTGGGGGTGAACAGCAGTTTACCGCGCAGTGACCAGGTATCTTTGTCGTTAATATCGTCTTGGCCGGGCAGGACGTTTTCAATTTTACCGTCGTGCTGGTTGACGCTGCCGGACAGTCGGTAAGCCAGGGTATCTTCAGTGATGGGCCCGGTAATGGTGCCGCGGGCCAGAACTTCGTCGAACGAGCCGTACATCAGATCAACCCCGCCACCGGTTTCGAATTCGGGCGCCAGTGTGCGCACGTTAATCACTCCGGCGGATGCGTTTTTGCCAAACAGAGTACCTTGTGGACCCTTGAGGACTTCAACGGATTCGATGCCATACAGGTCAAAAAAGCCCTGCGCCTCGCGCCCCATCACAACGCCATCTAAGACAGTTGCGACGCTGGATTCGAAGCCATCGCTGAAGCTGAACGTTGAGATGCCGCGCATCTTGGGACCCGTCGCCCGGGAAGTGTTCAGCGGTGTCAGTTCCAGACCCGGTACAAAACGCACCAGTTCTTCGATGGTATTGATGGGACCGCTGTCAAAAAACTCGCCGGTCAGCGCAGATACGGCCACCGGGCTTTCGGATATGGATTCTTCGGTTTTGCGTGCGGTGACAACAACTTCTTCGATTTCAGCTTTGACCGGCAGGCCAACGCACGCGATCATGAGTGTAATAAGGACTCGGTTTATGACTCTATAGTTAAACATGCAGCCTCTCCACGATGCATCTCTTAATAAAGAGTCTCTAAAATAACCGCTCTATTTTATACTGTCAATAATAAGGGCCACCTGCGGCTTACTAGCGCGCGCGTATGAATGCAAATGAATGCGAATGAATGCGAATGAATAAAGAGAAAAAGGAGTAAAAAGACATAAAAGAGAACAAAAAGACGAAAACCCGGACGCGTCTGACCCCTGAAGCGCGCAAAAACCAGCTACTCGACGTTTCGAAGCAAATGATTATCGGCGACGGCCTGCAGGCATTCAGCCTGGAGGCCCTGGCTCGTGCCGCTGAAGTATCCAGTCCGCTGGTCTACAAATACTTCGACAGCAGAGTCGATACTTTGCAAAGCTTGCTGGTGCGAGAATACGATATTTATGTGCAGCGTTTAACTGAAGAAGTTGCTGTTGCAGAGAACTTTGAAGCGATCGTACGTTTGAACATTGTCAGTAACTTTGATCACTACGCGCCGGGCAACATCATACCGATTCTGGAGAGCCAGCCTGAGATTGCTATTGCCATTCGCAAAGAGTCCGAGAAGCATGGTCAACAGATTGCCCGCTACCTCGTGCGCAAAACAGCCAACACCTACAACCTCACACCGCGACGGGCAGAGCTGGTGGTGAGCATGTCTTCCGGCGCCAGCATTGCGGCCGCACAATACGCAGCCTTGGGGCGCATGAACCGCGCGCAGGCCATTGACCTGGCGTTCAGTTACATCATGGCGGGCATGTCGCAGGCTGCTTCAGATCCGGCCTGAACCGATATGCAGACACAGCGGCTATGCTTCGGATTGCTCCGGCGCACTTGACGCCGCCCAAAGCTTTATTTTAGAGTATCTATAATAACGGCGAACCAAGGAGCAAATCCATGTCCCATATCAGCGGTCGAACTGTGCACGATGCAGACAGTCATCTGATTGAATCCCGTGGCTGGCTGGAGAACTATGCCAGCGCGCACGTGGCGGAAAACCTGCTGCCCGGTGTCATCTCATTAGACTTGCCCATGCTGGATCCGTTAATGAAACAGGCGGACCAACGATTAGCCGGCGCAGACCCCGAGCTGACCCAGGCGCTGAAAGATAATCTGTTTGGCCACAAAGCCAAACTCAATCAATGGCTGGCATATGGGGCTACTGACAAAGTCGAACGCAGCGAGTGCCTCGATTTGATGGGGCTGGCAACACAGCTGGTTTTTCCGACCCTGGCCGCGTCGCGATTTGCGCGCCACAGCGATATGGACGTGGTGTATGGCGGCTGTGATGCGCTAAATCGAGCCATGGTAGACTTCTGCGCAGATGACCCCAGATTGCTACCGGTAGGTTACCTTTCGCATCGAGACCCGGAACGTGCGGTTGCCAGCTTGAAGCTGGCGCTGGATTTGGGGATTAAGGCCATGTGGCTTGGTTCCGATGCGGTGGAAGGTCGTGCGCCCTCCCATTACAGCTACGATCCAATCTGGGCAATGCTGCAGGAAGCCGGTGTACCCGCCACCCTGCATATCGGCAGTGGCCAGAACATGCCATCCGCGTATATGAACGTGGGCGAACCGGTCAATGACGATCCCAACGCCTCAAATCTGGAAACGACGCGCCCCAAAGACTTGCCGGTTGTTCATCATTCGATCGAGCGTTGGCTGACTTGTATGATCTACGACGGCGTACTTGAGCGCCATCCACAACTGCAGATCGGTTTTGTCGAGTTGGGGGCCAACTGGTTGCCTGCGTCGTTGATGAATCTCGATATGGGGGTATCGTTGCTCGGCAAGTTTGACGAAAAGCTGAAAAAATTGTCTTTGAAACCCTCGGAGTACGTGCAACGACAGGTTCGAGTGGCGCCCTTGCATACGGAGGATACGGGTTGGATTCTGCGTAATGTGGGCAAGGACATTCTGATGTTCAACACCGATTATCCGCACCCGGAAGGCGGGCGCGACCCGTTTGGTGACTTTGAACGCAGTCTGGATAAGGTCGCGGCCACTCCCGAGGAGTTGGATCATTTCTACACCAGGAACTACGAAGATTTTCTGGGCTTACCCGCAGCCTGAGCGGTCACTGCGGCAGGTTGTCCATAATGCGGAGTGAGCCGCGCGTCCCGTTCTTTGCCTGGTGGTGGGTGTTGTTGGTTCTGGCAGGATGCCAGGAATCGGCAACAACCTCCGATGCTACCACCATCAGCAGCCTGACGTTTGCGGCGGTCCCCGGTGATGACGCACCTGAACTGGCGCATCCGGGCCCTTATCGGGTGGGCGTACGAACGTACGAGTTCGCGTATCCGCAGGCGCCAGACGTCAGTGTTGCCAGTGTTCTGGGGGCTGACTTTCCCCGCTGGACAAGGCAATTAAGTGTGGACGTCCTGTATCCGGCACAGGTGCCAGACCAGGTGGCGAGTGATGTGGTGTATCAGGGGCAATACCATACGGGGCTGACGGACATCCAGGGTCTGCCGGATACGTTCCAGATTCAGGGTCTTGCGGTGCGCGATGCGCCTGTGGTGGAAAACCAGCAGTTCCCCCTGGTCATCGTTTCCCATGGTCTGCTGAACAGTCCCGGTGTGCTGTCCGGCATAACGGAGAACCTGGCAAGCAAAGGTTATGTTGTTGCGGTGATTGATCATCGCGATGCGCAGGACGAACCTGCCACACCTGTCCATCTGTTTGCCAGGGTTTTACTGAACCGTGTGCTGGATCAGCAACGCATTCTGCAGGAAATGCGCGTGATTGCGGGTCAAACGGAAAGCGGTGGACAAGCGCCACCCGACAGTGACGATCTTGGCCACATAATAAATCTGGACGCGATTGGTCTGATGGGTTTTTCGATGGGTGGCTACGGTGTGCTTGGCCATGCCGGGGCAGGGTTTGACCCCGAAGGTGGGGCATTTGATATTGTGCCCTCAGCGGCCATGGCCGCGCAGCTCGAAAGTGCTGTGGAGTTCAGAGAACAGGATCGCAGTCACATCGATGCGGTGATTGCTTTTGCTCCCTGGGGAGGCAAGCCGGACGATGTGTGGTCAGATACTGCGCTTGCCAATGTGCGGGCGCCATTGCTGGTTTTTGCCGGTGATCAGGACGATGTGTCGGACTATGAACTGGGTATTCGTAGAATATTTAAGTCAGCAACTGGTGCAGACCGATATCTGCTGGTTTACCAGAATGCGCAACACAATCTGGTGCAAGTACCCGCACCCCCTTCGGCCCACCTTGATGTGCGTAGCTGGATGACCTTTGAAGACCCCACCTGGCGTCGCGAGCGCCTGTTGAGTGTGGGCGCGCATTTTGTTGCTGCGTTCCTGGATTGGCACTTGAAGGGTATTGCGGAACGCTCCAGCTACTTTGACGTGCCATCCGTTCTATCCAACAATGCTGAATGGCCGCAGTCATTTGGGGCGGATTTCAGCGACCAATACGCGGACGGTACGGGAGACTCTGAGCAGTATTGGAAAGGCTTCAAGCGCCGGCAGGCCATAGGCCTGGAACTGCATCACTTACCGTCGGGTTCTTGATAACAAGATACTCAGCCACTGGCGTCCAGACGCAGCAATTGGTTGGCGCTGCTTCTGAGTGAATCTACCAATTGCTCTGGCTGGTCCACCATCAGGTGGTGGTAGGCATCCTCAATACCCACAGTGTTGACAATGGTCTCGGACAGGGCGGCCACGCTATTGGTTGTGTCAGTGCCTGTGAACTCGCTGTTCTCAGCGTAAATGATAATTTTGTGCAGGTCACGGCTCACCAGATCTCGAGTATGAGTTAACCACCAGTCGTTATGCCCCTCCTCCCTGGGTGAATAGACCCAGGGATCAAATTTCCATTGCCACCCCGCATCAACCTCGCGTGCTGAGTGGACAGCTATGTATTCCTTCAGTACCGGATAACTGCAAGGCTGTGGAGGGGCGAAAGCAAAACGGTTAACTATGGTGTCGATACTTGCGTGGGTGCGATGTGGGCGATCGAGCGCGGGCCCATCAGTCCGCGGGGTGAGGCTGTTCCAGGTATCTGGATGATGCAGTGAAGGGTCACTGGCGATCAGCCCGGCAAAACCCTCTGGCGCCAGCGCGTGCGCTTGCAGTGCAACCACAGCCCCATAGCTGTGGGTCACCAGCAGTGGCTTGGCGGGATGGGTGGAAACGCCTGCATGTCTGATCACCGCAAGCACTTCTCGCGCCCGGTGTGCGTAGGTATAGGTATCCCGGTGCCCGGAGTCACCCATGCCCGAAAGGTCCAGCGCAATACAGTAGTATTGATCTGCCAGAGCCGGCGCAATGAATCCCCAGCAGCGGGCGTGCGACATGCGGCCGTGGAGAAATACCAGAGCAGGGTTGGCTCTATTGCCCCATGTAAAGTAGTGGATGGGGCAGCCGTCTGACATGACAGTTGTGCTGGTGCGTGGGACTGATAGAGTCTCCCTGAGCCAGAGTGGTATTGGCTCTGAAATATATTTCAGATCTTCTGACATCTGCTTGGGTTACGATAAAAACGCAAATTAGACTTGAGTTTGAGACGCGATAATAGAATGAATTGGTCATCCCTTCGAACTAAACCCGTACACAGCAGCGCACAGCTACTGCCTCAACGGATGAGTTATTCCGAGGCGGAACCCGCAATTGACCTGGCTGACTATGTGCTGGACTTCTGGCAGATCGCCGTACGGGACTCTGCAGATGTTGTGCCCAGTCAGTTGTATGCCACAGACCTGCTGCGTATTCGGTTTATGATCTTTGATGATCGGCTGCTGGCGTTGCTGTACGGACCTTCCACGTCTGCGCATCGCAAAGGTCTTTATCTGGGCGACCAGGTTTCTTTTGGGGCGACTATATTGCCCACAGCAGCACGTCACCTGTTTGGTCATGACGTTGCTGATTTTCGCGACCTGCGGATTAACCTGGGTGTGGTCTGGCCCGAGACTGAAGCGCTGGCTGCGCAAATCTGGCAAGCGGATTTTTCCCAGAGAGTGGCGTTACTGAGCCGGGCTTTGCGGCAGCGACTGGCGGATGCCACGCGAGCATCAGGTAACTTTCTGGACGCTTACGCACAACTCAGCTTCTGTCATGGGGAAACAAATATCGGTGATATCAGCCGCCGTGTAGGTGTGTCGCATCGTACATTGAACCGCCTGTTCCATGCGCATGTTGGCATGTCACCCAAAGAGTGCGCGCGCGTCCTGCGCCTGCACAAACGCCTGGATACTTTACGTGGCCGCGGACTGCCTGACGATGCGGTAGAAGGTTTCGCAGATCAATCGCACTGGATTCGCGAATTTAAGTCACTGGTTGGCCTGTCTCCGCACCGTTATTTCTCTGATCTGCAATCGCTGCATCAGATGGAGCATAGCTATTGGACCGGCACGGCGCTGTCCCACTATATGAAGCCCCCTGCAGCTGTTATCCGCTTTCCAGACTGGCAGGCGCGTAACCACGCGCGTAAAAAGGGAACGTTCAATCGCGACGTATAAACGCATGGCTGCCGGTCAGAGGCGCATTCCCGTAGCGGTACGGCTGCCAGTGAAGGGTACGGATAGTGGGATCGTCACGATCTAGATCGTAAGCGCGTATACCAATACGGGCGTGTTTCCAGCGCTTTCCGGCAATCTTGTCCAATACACTGTGTGGTATGGCCAGTTCAAGCGAGTACCCGGTGGATGACTCTGTTACCGCAGAACGAACCTGTTCAGCCCACCTGTCCAGTGCCTCAATAAACGTATCTGATGCGGATCCTCTGGGGGCCAGTATCTGCACGACGGCTTTGCCGTAAAAGCCATCCACAATCGCTGGAACAACGGGCAGGTTTTGATTTCGTTGTGCATCTGGACGGGTATCGATCGAAATTGCGACTGAATCCTGTAAGCGGGCCAGCAGATCTGGTGTTGCCACGATATCGTCGTCGACAACCGCAGCAGCGATGTATAAAGCATCGTCTCCGGTTTTGACCTCAAAGCTGAATGAAATATCGTCTGCTTCGGTAGCGGGGCTGGCCACATCACCTTGTCGATTCACCTGATAGCTGAGGATGGGCCACTCGTCGAGTCTGCCATCAACTTGTATGGGATCTTCGATGCTACCTATGCGATGCGCAGTCAACGGCAACACCGGGGTCACCGTCTCAACCTGCAGAGCGTTTCGACCTGTGTCCGGTGCGGCCTCTTCTGCACTCGCTTGCGAAGTAAGGGTCCAGCGCACAGCAGTGGTTTGCAACGCTTTGTAGGGGATGGGCTCCTGGCTCCACACAGCAAGGCTCAGCGATGCTGTTTCGCCTGAGCCAACATCCATAGGCTCCAGGCCATCAATCTGAAAATTAGTGGCTTCCAGCACTTCCCCTTCGACCCGCAGCGTGGTGGACAGCGGGTTATGCACTTCGATGTCGAAACTTCCTCGAGTGAAGTTTGCCTGATCGTTGAGTACAGGTTTAGCCACCACAGCGTGCTGCAATTGATCCAGGCGGTACAGCGACGCCTGCGTTGAGACATCCTCGTCCAGGATGCCGTCGAGGACAAGATTGGCGATGCGCAGCCCCGGATCTGTCATTTTAACCAGCGTGACATGATCAAACTCACCCCACTGGGCACCGCGCAGTGGACTGACACCACCGGTAGTAGCCAGCGTAATGAAAGAGCGATTATGGCGACGGGTCTTGGCGTAGCGATGATAGTGCCCGGCAAACACGGTGTAGTTGCGCGTTCCCAGCAGTTCTTCGACGATCAGCCAGTCCGGATTGATCTGCCGGTTTGGTGCGGGGTCCCATAAGGGTTGATGCACCAGCACAACCGTCCACCGCGCGTGCTCGTGTTCATGCAGTACTTTGCGAACAAATTCCATCTGCTGTTCTTGCAGCCAGGGTCCGGGAACTGCCGTGTCCGGATCTTCCACCATGCCGAACAGTTCTGAGTTCAGGCTTAAGAAGAGTACGTCCTTGTAAACAAAGTGGTAAAAAGAAGGGCCGAAGCGTTGTTGCCAGATGTCCGCCATCAGCGCATTGCTCATATCATGATTACCGGGCGTATAGAAAAATGGTGTTTCCAAGCCTTCGATAAATCCCTCAAACTCGTCCCATTCAGCATTCAGTTGAACGGGATTTTCTGAATAACCTTCGATGAAATCTCCCACACTGACCACAAAGGCCGGCTCAAGCAGATTGAGCTTTTCTACCGCTTTGCTGAACACGCCTTGCCGAAGACCGCCGGTCCGATCCGAAACGATGGCAAAATAAAAATCAGTCGGGTTGTCGGGTGGTTGCAGGCTGGTCCAGGGCGTAGCACCTCCGTTTGTGCTGGCGTTGATTTGCTCAGCAGGGGTCGAAGCCGCTTGCGCTATCCCAGGCAAGCTGCACGAAATGCATATGGCGATGACAAGAAAGCGAAATGTACACATGATAATTCGCAGGTGGCGGTGACATGGCTATTCTCGGGCGCCATCGAGAACAGGGATAGGAGAAAATGGCCACTAGTGCGAATAGTGGCGGTGCTACCGCCACTGCCTTTATTAAGCGGACAGCATGACCAGACAGATGATCACGGTGCCTGTTGATGCCACTGTGCGTACCGTGTTCCAGCGCGTCCATTTAAGACGATAAACCTGCCAGGCGGCTCCGGCGTCCTGCGCTGTGTCGTTTGTTTTTAGAAGCTGGTTGTTCAGGGGCACGTTAGCAATCGCTGTGATGACGAACATACCGACAACGTAGAGCACACCAGCCGCTAATCCAAGTGCAGCAATTTCGGGTTCATGTGCCCAGAAACGCAGGCTGACAAACGTTAACAGAAGTGCCGCCAGCGTGGACCCGAAAAACAGCGGCATAAACACAGACTTCAGGATTACTGTGTTGATTGCATTCATCGCGGTTACCGCCTGTCCTGTTTCAAGGTCATCCAGGGCGCGCATGATAAAGGCGGAGAATGCCAGGTAGGTACCTGACATCAGTCCACTGGACACCGCCACAACCCAGATCAAGATCTGCATCGTCAGACTTTCCATTACGCTACCTCGCCGTTCTGCCGCTGCCACACGCCTGTGGCGGCAGCTTTACGGGCGTACTCGACAAAGTCTGTGGCGGGTCTGCCCATAGTTACAATTGTTTTTTAATTTGATTAAAAGCAATCTCAACCTGATGTTTATGTACGAGAATCGCATAGAAATACCTCGAAAAAATGGAATAAAGTGTCTCGTCA